>CAYGMR010000359.1:6025-6251 GCA_964350725.1 uncultured Ardenticatenaceae bacterium
CGCAGGTGTAGTCTTTTAATACGGCGTTGTTATTACAGACAAAGAAGAGTAAATTGATTAAGCATAACGTGTAGAAGTTACATTTCTACACATTATGCCCAATACAAATTCATCAAAGTTTTGTGTCATTTCGAACACAGCGAGAAATCCCTAAGGCGCAAGATGGTAAAGGTTTTGTAACTATACAGGTGCTCCGGCCGTGTCTCCTGACCGAGCCGGATAGGGG
>CAYGMR010000360.1:0-6243 GCA_964350725.1 uncultured Ardenticatenaceae bacterium
TTTTGTGTGGTAATGTTGGGCAACCAGAGCAGAAACCTTGAGGTATTCGGCAACAAGTTTTCAAAAACAAAATAGGACCCTGTAGTTATGAAGTCAAAAGATTACCCAGAAACAGATGAATGGCTGACTCTGAGTGAGGCGGCAAAAAAGTTGAGCGTGCATCCAACAACCTTACGTCGCTGGGCGGATAAAGGAGATATGCCTTGCATGTTGACCCCCGGTGGCCATCGTCGTTTTTCAGTGGCGGATGTGGAGCAATTTGCGCGTACACGTCATGGGCTAAGCCGTGTGCATGGCATTGAACAGGTGTGGGCAAATCAGACGCTGGATCAAACCCGCAAAGAGATTGTTGTGCAGCAAGATCAACCCTGGTTAACCACCCTCGATGATGATGCACGCTCCCAATATCGCCAGCTTGGGCAACAATTATTGGGCTTAACGTTGCAATACCTCTCTGATGAAAATGGCGGCCACATATTGGAGCAGGCACGTCAGGTTGGACGGCAATATGCCCGCCTCGCGCAGCATCTGGGTTTGCCCTTGCCCAATGCGCTCGAAGCCTCTATGTTTTTCCGTGACATGCTCATGGAAACCGCCTTGCAACTGCCTGATACCACGCGCATTCGTCCCGATGCCAATGTACGTTTGCTGCGCCGCATCAACACATTGTTAAACAGCGTCCAACTTGCGATTGCAGAGGTGTATGCAGCCGATTAATCTAGCTGTTTATCTGGATTTTAATTGAGAAAAATGGGAGCGGTCGTAACGACCCTATTTTGGAACCTTCACATTAATTCCTAATACTCTTGAAAAATGTCTGTGGTCGAAAGTATAGACAGTTGAAATATTGTTGGCTTGCATCCAACATATGCTGTAAGCATCCACAAAATCGATATTTTTACTGGCATAAATATCAATTGCCTGATTGATTAACTCTGCGGAAATGATTTGGATACCAGGTGTATTCATTAAACTCAAAATATACCCACGAATGGTATCGCGGGGCAGAGCATAATATGAGTCTAAAACCCAAATCATTTCTGCAATTATCAAATCATTAACAACCAGAATCAGGTCACCCGCCACCGCGCGTTGAAAAACACGTTCAACTGCATCTGCTTGTTGCTCATCGTCATTGGTTATGTATCTTAAAAATAGATTGGTGTCGGCAAATACGGCATCAGGCATGATATTTATGACTCCACAATCTGTTTTGCAACTCTGCGTCTGGTTTCCTCCAAAATAGCATCAAAATCTTGTTTTCCATCTACTGACACAGTGCCACGTAGATCAAAAATTGTCGATGTGACAGGACGAATGACGATTTTTTCGTCGATTCGAGAAATTGCAATGTTATCTCCTGGGTTTATGCCCAGAGCTTTGCGTATGCTTTTGGGAATTGTGATCTGCCCTCTCTGACCTACTTTCACTAACATTTCAACCTCACTTGTACGCAATAATTTAATTAGTATGCCTATTTTTATTTTGCATACTTATCACAGTTTTGTCAAGCAAATAGAGATTAATACGCAGAAAATCAATCGATCAGCAAAACCCTACATTGAAACCACGATTCAAGCCGTAACACAAGCGGTTAAAATAGTTATTGGTAATTGAATCTACGTTAAATTTCAAGTGAGACTAGGGTAAACGGCCGTCCATACCTCTGCACATCTCCCCCTTAACCCCATCCCTGGATTTTACTGCCAGATTTCCCCATAATACCGCTTGATAAATGTCATAGAGAACAAGGACGAATGTCACTATCAAACAACGCCTATGTCGGATAGTATAAGGTTAACCTTAGAAATGATATGGTGGTAAACCTGACAGAGTTTTGAGCCCTGTCAGGTTTTTCAACAACTGTTATGAAACACGAGCCTTTTAACGAAAGTACCGAGATGTATTTGAAAACCGTCAGTGAGTTGGCGGAAGACACAGGCGCACAGGTACCGATTTCGGCGCTGGCAGAGCGCATGGGCGTTTCTAATGTCTCGGCAACCGAGATGATCCATCGGCTGAAGAAGCAGGATTTGCTCGATCATCAACCGTACAAAGGGGTCAGTCTGACGCCCAAAGGACAAATTCGTGCAACGGCCGTTATCCGTAGCCATCATATGTGGGAATGTTTTTTGGCGGGTGAATTGGGCATGCCCTGGGAACAAGTCCATGATTTCGCTTGCCGCTTAGAACACGCGACCGATACGGCCGTTACCGAAGCACTCGCCGTCCACCTGGGAAATCCACAAACCTGTCCACACGGCAACCCTATACCCGGTCCAGACGGCATCATTGCATTCCCAGGTGATAGGCCGTTGCCAACTTTACAACCCGGTCAACGCGCCAGTATCAAGCGTATATTCCCAGAAAGCACGCTGCTGTTAGATTATTTAGCTGGCCGTGATCTTAAACCAGGACAAGCTATTACTTTTGTAGAAACTGCCCCCTTCAATGGCCCGTTAATGGTGACATGTGGCGATCAAACCCACGCACTAGGGCATGAGATCGCGGCGCACATTTTTGTGAAGGTTTTGCCCAGTGAATAATTACAATGCAGTTCTCTTTTATTGACTCCAAGTCAGGTTTTTACAAAAAGTGCAAACATAGTGAGGATAATTTTTAAGCAGTGAATCACACCCAAACCGCCCAATTCCCCCTAGCCATGGCCGCCACCGGTCAAGCATTGCGCCTCATTCGCATTGATGCTGGCAAAAAGCTTACCCATCGTCTCAACGAACTCGGCTTAACTCCCGGCGTAAAACTTATCATCGTACAAGATGCCGGTGGCCCGTTGCTCGTTTCTGTACGCGATTCGCGTGTTGCTTTGGGGCGCGGCATGGCACATAAAATGGTGGTCACACCCGTTGAGGCCACAGACAATTCACAGCAAAACGACATAGGAACGACGCAATGACAAAAACATTACGGGTCGCCTTAGCCGGCAATCCAAATGCTGGCAAAACAACCATTTTTAATGCGCTCACCGGTTCGCATCAACATGTGGGCAATTGGCCGGGCAAAACCGTCGAGCGCAAATCCGGCACTTTCAACCATGCTGATTATGAGATTGAAATTGTCGACTTGCCCGGCACCTACAGCCTCAGCGCTTATTCCCCTGAAGAACTCATCGCCCGTAACTTTTTGTTACAAGAAAACCCCGACCTGGTAATCATTGTCGTCGATGCTGCCAACTTGGAGCGTAATCTTTATCTGGCTGTGCAGGTGCTCGAACTGGACATTCCAGCCATCCTAGTTTTGAATATGATGGATATGGCGCAGTCACGTGGATTTATTTTTGACATTGACAAATTGAGCCAGGCATTAGGAATTCCCATCGTAACGGCCGTTGCGCGCAAAGAACAAGGACTAAATACGCTAAAAGATGAACTAATCCGTACAGCAGGGAGGTCCTATGCACACGCTTAAGTCGCCTGTTGTGGCACCCTTTGCCCTGGATTATGGGCAGGATATTGAAGCAGAAATTGAGCGTTTGGGGGGTGAGATCGGCCGTTACCCAGCAATATCCGACAAGTTTCCAGCACGCTGGTTGGCAATCAAATTATTAGAGCAAGACAGCGACATCCAGCAGCAATTGTTGATCATCCCGGGTGGACCAGCCGTTTTGACCCATGCCCAAATCAGCTATGCACAACTTTCAGAACAGCTTAACGAAGATGTCGATGTGATTTTGGCCGACCGACGGTATGGCTGGATACATGCATTAGTCAAACAAACCGTCACCCGCACAAACGACGACCGGTACACGCTTTCAGACAAAATCGACAGCATATTGACGCATCGTGTTTGGGGCATTTTTATTTTTCTGGCCGCGATGTGGGTGGTTTTCAAACTCACTGCCGATGTCTCAGCGCCCTATGTCGATTGGATCGGCGCTGTGATTAGCGGCCCTTTGACACGCTGGGTTGTTACCATTTTGGGCGCCGTTGGCCTGGGAGGCACCTGGGTTGAAAGTCTGGTAGTTGATGGCGTGATCGCTGGCGTAGGCGGGGTGTTGGTGTTTGTGCCCGTATTGATGGCCTTATACCTGGCGATGGCGTTGTTGGAAGATTCGGGCTATATGGCACGCGCCGCCTTTGTGATGGATTCGTTGATGAATCGTATCGGCTTGCAGGGGAAAAGCTTCTTGCCGTTGATGGTCGGCTTTGGCTGCTCAGTGCCAGCCATTTATGCGACGCGCACGATTGAAAATGAAAAGGATCGCATTTTAACCGGGCTGTTGGTACCTTTCATGAGTTGTGGCGCACGGTTACCAGTGTATATTTTATTTGGCGCGATATTTTTTCCACAATATACGGGGGTCGTTGTTTTTGGACTGTATCTATTAGGCATTGTAACGGCCGTTATCATCGGCATCATCTTACGCAAAACAACCTTTCAGGATGACGAAATCTCCGCATTTATTATGGAACTGCCCCCCTATCGCTTACCCACAATCAAAAGCATCTGGTTCCACATGTGGCAGCGCACGAAGGCATTTTTGGAAAGTGCCTGGACATTAATTTTGGCTGTGAGCGTTGTTATCTGGTTCTTGATGGCTGTGCCCGTGCAAGGGGAAAACAGTTTTGCCGACACAAATGTGGATGATAGTTTGTATGCGGCCGTTGCTGGCAGTATCGCGCCCGCTTTAGAGCCATTGGGCTTTGGGAACTGGCAGTCCAGCGGCGCGTTGATTAGCGGGTTTGTGGCCAAAGAAGTGGTGGTGAGCACATTGGCACAGGTGTATGGAGTGGAAGATGTTGAGATTGAAGATACGGCCGTTGCTTTCCCCACCTTTTTCGAAGACCTTGCCGCAATCGTCACTAGCTTTGTATCGGCCACAATCGATACCATCAAATCATTACCCCTCATCGTCGGTATCAACCTGTTTCCAGCAGAAGAAGCGCCACCCAGCGATCTCATGCAAGCCATCTACAACGGATTTTATGAAACCAGCAATGGCTACCCAGCATTGGCAGCCTTATCCTTTATGGTTTTTGTGTTAATATATACGCCTTGTATGGTCGCTGTCAGCGCCGAAAAACAGGAGTTAGGTGTAAAATGGATGTGGGTGAGCATTATTGGACAATTAGTATTGGCCTGGAGCATGGCATTCTTGTTTTTCCAGGTTGGTAAATTGGTTTTAGGGGGGTAGCAGAGTCAAAAGGGGGCCGACGAAAGAACCTCTTACTTTGCTATCTGCCACTTGCGGATTATCCGCGTTAGGTTAGCAGAAATATGTTACATCAACTGTTAAACGCAATTGAAAATGCCGAAGGGCCAATTTTGTTATGTGATTTGGCTCGACAGCTCGATATCGAACCAGCAATTGTGGCTGATATGATCACTTTTTGGGTACGCAAGGGTCGTTTGCAAGATGATGATGCTGTTTTAGGTGATGCTTTGAGTTGCGGAACACATCAAAATGGCAGCGATCATTGTGGCGTGGGCGGGTGCCCGTTTGTGGTCAAAACGCCACAAACCTTCTCAGTACCACTGCGGTCTGTGCCCGCACAAAGGGCAGCGGCAACAGATTAATGGCCAGAATGACATCCTCACAAAAAACATCCAGCGTGCGCTGGCAGGCGGTCGCCCTACCTGCCGAACATGGGAGTTGGAGTCTCGTCATTGAACCCATTCTGTTGGGTTTGCTGGTCGCGCCTACTTGGGGCGGATTGTTCTTGGGATTGGCCGGGTTTTGTGCTTTTCTGGCGCACCAACCCGTAAAAATATTTTTGCTGGATCGCAAACGCGGACGTTTTTACACACGCACACAATTGGCGACCCGTTTTGCGTTTTTATATCTTGGCTTGGCTTTTGTTTTCTTGAGTGCAGCGGTGTGGCTTGTGGGTCTACGGCCGTTGCTGCCCCTTGCTGTGGCCGTTCCTTTAATGCTTATTTTTGGCATTTACGATCAACGCCCTGGCCGCCATTGGCAAGCCGAACTGAGTGCCCCCGTTGCCTTTGCAGCGATTGCTGCCTCTATTCCTTTGGCGGCGGGTTGGAATTGGCAAACGGCCGTTGCGCTTTGGATCGTGATGGCGGCACGTTCGGCCCCATCAATTTTGTATGTACGCTCACGCTTGCGCTTAAGCAAAGGCAAAGAGGCCCAGCGCAAACGTGCCTGGTTGGCGCATCTGATCGCACTGGTGTTGGTAGCTGTTTTAGTTGTATGGGATTTGTTGCCAGAAACGGTCGTTGTCGCCATGCTCATCCTGTTGGCCCGCGCCCTCGTCGGTCTCTCCG
>CAYGMR010000361.1:0-6239 GCA_964350725.1 uncultured Ardenticatenaceae bacterium
GTTAATGCTGTCACCAATCCTAAACAGCAGCCAGCGCAGCAAGTTGCCAACCCCAGTACCAGCCAAAATCAAGCCGATAAAGGTAAAAATGTAAATGTACAAGCGGTTGAGGGTATCCAGGAATTGGGGGTCAGGTAATTTTTGGCGGGTTGCTCGGACAAGCACAAAATGATAAGCCCATAACATTGCCAGCACTACCATTGCCACCAAGGCATAGACTAGATTCGCATTGTCGGGCAATACCGAAGAATAGGTTGGAATGGGGAGGTCAAAGTTGAGCAGTAAACGAAAACCCGATTTTAGGAAGGCATATGCATTTGCAATAAATGGAGCCAGGAATGCTGTGAGCATTACATACAGATAGATCAAACGCAAGGGAGCTAGCTGTTCTTCTTCCTCGCGCTGTGCCAACCTTTGTGACCATATCCAATGAGCGAGGAAAATAGGCAGTCCAATGATGATCACAGCCAATTGCAAAGCCACTGTTGTTAAATTATAGTTGATGCCGCCTCTTAATTGATTGAGCCCTGGAGTGAGTAAATTGCGAAGTAATGCAATCAAAGCCCAAGCAACCGCATTTAAGCTAATTGCTGAGATAAGGTACATATAAACACGACGAATGTTTAACATTTTGTCTCCTTCAAACACATAAACAAATCACAATTGTGACTTGGCTTATTGGCACCATTTTTCCTGGGAATAGCCCCAGCAATTGGACCAATACTGATCGCCCTTAAATATTTTCCAGTTGCCATCTTCTAGCTGCACATTCAGTTTGAAAGTTTGTGTAGACTGCCCCGAACCCAGCAGTCCATTATTATAAAAACTAGTTTTGCGTAAAGTGACAACGGCTTGTTCCGCATTACGCATATTTGTGGATTCCACAGCCAACGAGAAATCGTTGTCAGCATCGAATTGCCATGGATTATCGTCGATATCCTCAGCCATAGCGGCGGCATCTTGAGGGTAAGGATATTTTGTGGGTAAATAAGAATAGGCATGTTCATAATCTTGTTGTTGGAGGGCTAGTAGATAATTATGAGCCACACCTTCAGGCGTATTGTTGTCCTGATAAGTTGCCTCAGGACGCTGCATGACTACGAATAAGGTAATAACAACGAGCAGAACGATGCCGACCACAATGCCGAAGAGAAATTTGTTTGACCCTTGCATAATTCTTCCAATTACCTTTTGACTGGCCCCGGCAGGATATACGGGTAGGGAAGGCTCAAAAAGCGATGTAGCCAACGATCAAAGTAGCGGAAGGATAAATAGATAGTCCAAATACGCGCATCTTCCTTATAATAATTGGCAACTTCCTTTATGCTGATCGAATCAATTTTACTTTCGTGACGATTGCGTTCTAGAAAAGTGTTTGCTTGCACTAACAAATCAGGAATGATGTCAACACGTTTTTCTTTATAGAGGTTGGCTAAAACGTCGATAATAACTTGCCGTCGATCATAATATCGATTCATCACATCTTGCAAAAATAGTAGACGAATGATCCAGCGTAGAAAGGCTGGGGCGCAGCGAAGAAATAGTTCAGGATCAAGCTGTTCTTGCCCTTGTAGGCGTAGGAGGGGGGAACTGGTGTCTATGTAAGTTAATTTGAGTGAAAGGGGTAAGGAGTCTGCGTCAGGTTGATAATCCATGATCGCCCAGTTAGACATCTGGGCATCGAAGCCGAGTACGGCCGTTTCCTCATGTGCGTCATTGTAGGCAAACAATTGCCCAATATTGGCAAGGATGGCATTGAATAGACGTTTGACACCATCATCTGATAATTTATGAATGGCCTTATTCACCATCGTCCTGTTATCAAATTTTTCCTGGATGATATAAATAACCCGATTGCCAATTGAGGGTGTAACAGATGTAATCGTTGAGGGCACAACGCTAATGCCCGCCCGGGTTAGATGAAGCAGATAATTTTCGTATAGAGAAAGATATGCCTCCAGTTCTGCCTCTGTATAGAACATAGGCATTCGTTTGAAAACAAGGCCAGGGTCGGTTCCTGAGATTGTCAACACGGTGCTCATTTCACCATAGCCTAAAATGTGAGCGGGTATCCGGCTTTGTTCAGGTTTCAGCGGGTTGATGCCTTCCTCAAATTGATTCAAGAACTGTTGATCATAAGCTATTGTTGGTGCCGACATGGTAATTTCTCCACCATCAAGCGTAACTCTGTTCAGTTATTGTTTTACAGACCCAAAAATTGCGAAACGCCGCTTAAGGCATGGTCAATGCGCGTTAATATTTCGGCGACATCTTCTTCAGAAATAATCAGAGGCGGCAATAACTGCGCAACGCGCATATCATTGCCTGCATAAACCGATAACAAACCAGCATCAAAAGCCGCACGCGAAAAAAGAGGGCCACAATTTTCATTAACCATTTCGATGCCCATCATCAGTCCTAATTGACGTAGACGCACAAGTAATTGTGGGTGTTTTGCGCAGAGTTTTTCAAAGCCGGCGGTAAAGAGGCTTGCCCTATTTTGTATATGAGTGAGGAAAGCCGGTTCGGATGTCATTTCCAGAACTTGCAGCGCGACATGACAGCCAATTTCTGCACCCCCAAAGGTAGAAACATGGATGAAAGGGTCTGGCTGGAAAACTTCTTCCAATTCAGCCCTGAAACATGTTGCAGAGATGGGATACAACCCGCCGGACAACCCTTTGCCAGTGACCAAAATATCGGGCTGCACAGAATAGTGCTCCACCGCCCATAGTTTGCCGGTACGGCCGAGTCCAGATTGAACTTCATCGATGATCAGCAGCGCACCATAACGGTCACATAAATCGCGGACTTGGGACAGATAATCATCGTGGGGAACCAAAATGCCATAAGTGGCGGGAACTGTTTCTAGCAATACAGCGGCTGTATCGTGGTTTAGTGCTTTTTCAAGGGCAACTGGGTCATTGAACGGTACTTGAATAAAACCAGGTGCAGGCGGTCCAAATGGTGCATAATATTTTTTGTCGCCAGATGCTAGAGACAGGCCTGTGTGTCCGTGATAACCGCCAACAGCGGAAATTATCTGCGGACGCCTCGTGTAGCCACGAGCAACTTTGATCGCCAAATCAATAGCTTCACCACCGCCCACACCAAAAACGGTGTATGGCAGCTCAGCAGGTGCGAGAGCAGCAAGCTTTTGTGCCAAAAGAGCCCGATGTTCACTGATCAGGTGATGATTGCCAATGTCCAGTTTATCCAGAGCCTGGCGCAGACGCGCCACAACGGCCGGGTGTCGATGGCCCAAATTATAGAGACCTCCATTACAATGGCAGTCGATCAAGCGTTTTTTGCCATCTACATCCCAGATATAAAGGGATTCGCGCCTGCCGGGAATAAACGCCAGACCGGCATTTTTGAAGAAGTTGACTTTGCCTGCAGAGACATGGTCGCTGTATGCCTGAAATGTTTGTGCGCGGCTTTGCGTGCCAATTAGTGAGCTGGTTGTTATGGTATTCATGAACTCCCCTTTTATGTTCCTTGAATTTGTTGTGCTGGCATTGTAACATTTTTTTTGCGCGGCTGGGGAGGATTTACGACTAATGCAAAGCCAGCAGCGATAATCGCGGTTGTCATGGCAGCTGACCAGAATCCCACCATGCGTATGGAGAACATCATCAAGATGTACCAGAGGATGGCAAAATCATTGCGTAAAATAAGCGCACCGAAGAAAAATAGCAGTGCGTAAACGATGAGACCGCCTCCCAACGCCAACAACCAGTCAAGCAAACGACCCCCTATGCTTCGGCGACCTTTGACAAGGAACCAAAGCAGCATTGGCATGAGGAACAGAATCGAAAATGGATTGCGAAGTAATAGATATACGCCCCCTAATCCTACGATGAGAAGCGTGAGACTTTTGCGCTGCCAGAATAGTACTGGTTCGTGTTGTAAACGGGCCGTCAACTTGCGACCACCCCAGAAGAAAAGGATTAACCCAAGCACAAACACGAAGACGGCAGGCCAGCGTGGATTGAACAATATTGGATCGCGTGCTACGGCTGGGTAGACGGCAAATTCTTCCATCAATCCAATCTCGACCATTAGATAAAGTAAGAGTATTGACGCGACCCAAGGGAGCCAGAGGCCAAGGAAGTGTGGCAAGGCGTTTAGCCATCCGTAAGCAGTTTGGGTTAACGGCCGTTTACCCACCCACAAGCTTCCCGCGAAAAACAAAACCACGATCCCAAGCATCACAAGCCATAAGATGGGACCGCGCAAAACCGAATTGGATTCTGGAAAGTAGAGATAAGGACCCGATTCCTGTGGAAATCGATCCATAACCAGCAGCTGCCGCACTGTTGCTTCTGCAATCCGACCCGCTTGATGCAGCGTACCAGGTGATTGAAATGCCAATGTGTCCAGTTCTGTATGGTATGTGTCCCAACATTCTTGCGCATATTCAGCCGGGCAATTTTCACCAAAGCCGATGGCAGGCACGCCTGCAGCAACCAGTGGTCCCTGATCCCACATGGAGATGGGCACCGCCTGCGTGAGTAACTGTTCGTAGGTTGGCTTCGTGGCAGGAATCCAAATATCCCCGGCAGTGCGCGCTGCCTCTTGTGCGGTGCGCTGTAACCACAGTGGCCCCACGCCACCCAGTTGGCCGGTAGCCGACATACGCACGCCATCATAAAACTCCTTGCCCAGGTTATCTAATGAAAAGGCGGCAATGATTTGTTCAGGATTGGGGTGGGTTTCGATGTAATGGCCGCTGCCCAACATGCCGTACTCTTCGCCGTCGCTGGAGAGAAAAGTTAAGGTGTAATTTGGTGTGCCTTCAGCTGCAAATATTTTTGCTAATTCCAGCATGATGGCGATACCGGAACCGTCATTATCGGCTCCTTGGGTTGTGCCTGAAAACTGGTCGTGGTGTGCTACGATGACAATTTCTTGGGCTGACTCGCCCGCCAGCGAACAAACAACATTATTGAGCGGCAGCGGTTGACTGAAGTTGATCACTTCCCATTCTTGCATGCTGCAAGTTAGCCCCATTTGGGCGAATTGATTTTGCAGCCATTCTGCTGCCAGCCGGTTGTTGGGTTGGCCGCTGTCGCGATCGGGAAACTGCATGACAAACTCCGTTTCGGTAACAAATGCTTGCTCGCCATCAAACTGCAGCGCAGCTGGGTCATAATTAATCTCAGGGGTTGGCACTGTTGCACAACCTAACAAGCCTAACAATACAAATCCAAAAAGAACAAGTGATTTAGCCAGTTTCATGGTTTTCTCCTTAAAATAAGAGAAGGTATTTAATTTACCAATACATTTCACTTTTTTGATACTCAAGTAGCTATGGAACAACTGCGAACCACCACATAAAGCCACAAAACGTTACCAAAACAATAAACAAAATGCATAGGAGTACAGGCATTAAAAGGATAATATTCTCGTTTGTGATATTGCCTTTCCGCCTGATTAGAATGCTAATTCCTCCAGCTAATGCTCCAAGTATGGCAGCTGTTAGTGCTGATGAAATCCAATAAACGATATACCCTTTGACATGTTGTTCAGTACCAATTGGCAGCCCCCAAATCAATATAAATAGAATCAGTTGGAAGAAAAAACCAGAGATGATACCAATGATAATTTGCTTTGAATTTATTGACATAATGACGCTCCACTTTTGGCTTTATCAACTACTATTTCAAATACATCAATCCTAGCCGCCTCGACATCAATGAATTTGCCCAATTTCTGAAACATCTGAGGGAGCATATCCTGACTAAAGCGGTTCATGCTGGCTTCATTTTGCCAGATTGCTATCGACAACACTTTTTCTAGCTCCCAATCTACCAAAGAGTACCAATGGTGAAAACCTGGATAGACTTGCATGCTGGGAGCAATAACGTTTCGTGTTAGATTCAAGGCCGTTTCCATTTGACTTGGTTTTGCTTGCATTGTGATAATTTGGGCTAACATACTCGAAACACCTGTTTGTTTATCTTAGTTTGTAAAATAGGGTGACACTGGCACAAACAGTTCCAGTGTCACCACAAGGGCCCTTACCAACACCCCAGACACAAAAAGCATACCATTTGGAGTCTGCGCAAGTGTGTGGTTTTTATGCGTTTTTGTGCGCGTATTTACGCATAGTTTTTACAATAACGGCCGTTTTTCGTGTACAATATGTGCATGTCGGAGTCTCAGGTTTTTGACCAGGATGATTTGCAAACGGCCGTTCACGCCGCCCTCGTTAACTGGGGCAAACCTGCCGAAAC
>CAYGMR010000362.1:0-2247 GCA_964350725.1 uncultured Ardenticatenaceae bacterium
AGTTTGCTAGGCTGTGCCAATGGGAGACCCCGCAGGTCTCTCATGCTTAACTTTAGCTTGCCGCACGCATGCGTCGCGTCGCCAGCAGCGTCCCTATTGTTAGCACAAGCAGAAGCAGAACCCCCTGCCACGGCGCAGGCAGCGCAGGGGTGGTCGTACTGATCTGCGAGAGGCTAACGCTCGTGGTATCTACACAGGTAAGGTTGCCACAGTGCAGCAGCTTCAGGTCATCATTGAAACCATCCTGGTAGCTGACGACGGGATAGCCATTACTATCCAGTGCCAGCGAACTGTATAAGCCAGAGGCGTTACCAGGGTCCAGTGTAGCGATGCTTTCATCGCCGCCAGCGCAGCTGGCATCATTGCAGTGCATCACCTTCAGGCCCTCATTTATGTTATCGGTCGAACCCATATGGTAGCTGACGACCGGAAAGCCGCTGCTGTCCAGCATTAAGGATGTATAGAAACCTGAAAATTCTTCTGTGTCTGATGTGGTTATGCTTTCATCACCGCCGGTGCAATCCGGATCATTGCAATGTAACATCTTCAAGTCACCATTACTCTTATCATAATAGCTCACCACAGGATTCCCACTGCCATCTAGCCGCAGCGATGTATAGGCCACCAACATCATCTGTGGTATCTGGTGCCGTGATGCTTTCATCCCCGCCTACGCAGTTCGGGTCGTTGCAATGCATCAGTTTCAAATTACCATTGACCGGATCGTAATAGCTAACCACCGGATTGCCGCTGCTGTCTAACATGAGCGAGATATCCGCGAACCGGCTAAAGGGAGTGAGAATATCTGGGACAGTGATGCTGTCGTCGCCACCAGCACAGTTGGGATCGTTGCAATGTAACACTTTCAGCTCGCCATCTAAGAATTCAGCATACACCACAACGGGATTGCCGCTGCTGTCCAGGGTTATTGAATTGTAATGGCCGGTGAAAATATTGGCATCTTTCAATAAAACAGGTAACTCCTGAACGATACTAAAGATGTTATGTACATGCCCTTAAGATAAATATTTCAGTATTGCCTTGTAGCATAACATCCTAGGGCTTCCAATACGCTTCCACAGGCTTTATATTGTTTAAATTTCGGGCTGGCCTGCCTATTTTTGGCATCGCTGGTAATGCTGATGGGGTTTGGCATAATTGCCGTGCCCACGGGGATAGTGTCGCTGGAGCTGGCGCGGCCGGTGGGCCTGGTTTCGGTACAGGCGTGTACGGCTTGTGGCCGGGATAGGCATGATGCGGATGCGCAATATTGTAAATATTGTGGGGTGGCGTTGTGATTGGGGAAACGGCCGTTTCGCCCAAGATGAATTAGGAAAACGGCCGTTTAAAGAATCGAAGCTAGCGCTGGACGTCAACAAAATGTACAGCGAAGATACCGACCGCTGCTATTCAGAACGCCTTGCCAAAGCCAAGGAAAATGATGGACTTTTACTCTTTTGATCCTGTGGTCGTAAATACTGCGTACCAGCTTCCATTTGTAGGATATTTACCGTTCACAAAATCGTCGTGTGAAATAACTATCAATCCACTCCAAGGATCATTGATAATCAGTTCGCCCGTTCTGGGATGTATTCCAGTAAGCATAACCGCGTGACCACCACCAGATGTCCACTGTATGTCTAATCCCATGGGGTTGCCATTGTTGATTTGATCCCTTAAGAAATTATAATCGATTTGCTCATTTTGAGCTGTGATAAATTTACCATTTCCAAGATCGTCTCTACTTTTAAGAAAGTAGCTATCCTCAAGATGATGTAGGAAATGTTCTTCGAGATACGTATGCATCCATGCCCCCCAATTTTCTTGATTGGGATATTTTTTTGTAACTATTTGACTTTGTGTTGTTTGATTCATAGGGTCATAGAATTCAATAACAGACAAAGTAGAAGCAGCCCAACACCAATTCGTATTTTGCTGCTCTTCAACATACACGGGCAAGACTTGATCATTATAAACGAAATAGGTGTTTCCCATATGGTCTTGTCTTACGTTGCTGATTTATCCGGTGTTACCAATCGATGTGCTATCATTACAATTGGATTCTAACTTCCAAAAGCCAACACATTTTGGGTTATCATTTTCTGACTTTTTGCTATCCATATAATCAATGATTTCAGGTTGACTCAAGGCTGTTTTCCAGATTGATACATGTTTCACGCAACCCTGATAAGGATCAGAGTATTGTTCAGTTCTTCCAATGCTTAAACCAATAGAATTACTAACATT
>CAYGMR010000362.1:2341-2934 GCA_964350725.1 uncultured Ardenticatenaceae bacterium
CCTGCCCATTTGTAGGCGTGATGAGTAAGCTTACCCTATTTGCAATCATGTTTTGTGCGGGTTTTTCAATTTTAGTTATTATTGTACTTACGTCTTTATTCTGCTGTTGCGCTTCTGAAAGAGTATTCTCTTTAGAGGAAGGTACTGACGATAGGCTAAAGCTAGTACCAACTGGAGCGAAACCATCAGAATTCCAATCTGCTACACCTGTTGTATAAGTGCTTGAATTTTTCTTTACAGTGAAATAATGGGTAGGTTTATCAATACTTTCTTTGAACATACCTTTCAATTGAAAGCTATCAGTATTCATAGTAGTGGCTGATGGGTTAAAAGGAGTCGCTCGGGCAATTAAATATCCATTGACATAAAGATTCATGTCTCCGCTACCGCCTCTTACAGCCGCAACAAAATGAGTGTATTCTTTAAACAGCTTTTTAGCGAGATCTGCATCTGCAGTGGCTCCACTTTGGTTTCTGATGGCTTTGTCATCGTATAAATTGTTTAATGGTGCCTTTAACAGATGATAACCATGTCCATCATCTGTCTTAAAACAAAGCATCAAATCTTCCCCTTCTTTTTCAAGGAAAAATTGC
>CAYGMR010000362.1:2944-6231 GCA_964350725.1 uncultured Ardenticatenaceae bacterium
TGTCCATTTTCGATTTTATTAGGGGTAATATAAGCCATAACTGAAAATTCCCCTTTACCAAAATTGTAGGCTTCATTATGGGGAATACTGACATAGCCTCCCTCATTGATTTGTAATCTATTTGGGATTGAAGCGTAAAACGCAGCTTGATCCTTTTCCCAACCCTCACTATGTTTATCCGCTGAATAACGGAAATACCACCCGTTGCTTACTTTGTGAAATTGCATAATTGGCGTTGTGTGAGGTGTTTCGGTTGCACTTGCATAAAAAGCGATAGGTCCACTGCGCCAGGTCTCTACATTGGCGTTAGTTGAATAGAGATATCGATGTGCTGTGTCACCCCTTGCTGCATCATGTTCATAGACTGGTACAAGGTCTTCTACCGGCATATTTGAGGCGAAGAAAGCAACACCATCTTTTGTCCAAGTGGAATCAGCAAGATTTTCATCACTTGAATATCTGAATACTTTTGAATTCTTTTTGCTACTATATTGATAAATTGGGATATTCATATTTGTCATTTGTTTGCTCCTCGTATTATATGCAGCTCTGCAAAAGCACAATCGCATCCCGAACTGCAGATAAATAATAAATTAATTGACTTGATAATATTTTACAAAAGAATCGCTTCCAAAACGCTTCCACACATTTTACAGGTAGTTTTTGTGGAAGCGTTTGGAAGTGAAGAAAAGGAAAACGAGTGGCTAACTCTGTACGCGCCTACGTTGCAGCCACAGTACCATGACAGCAAGTGACAAGGTTCCGAGCAGGATGGCAGCAACGGCCGTTGCCAGCCCCACACCCTCGCCAATCCCCGCCGTAAAGCTTTGCATGGTAACGGCCGTTGGGTTTTGATTAGAACCATACTCAAAAGCCCCGACATCACAGCCGCTGTCGCCGCGATCGGTTCCATCGGCACGCACAGCACCACGTTGGTCAGTGCTGACACCCGCCACACAGCTGCCAGCACCGGGCGCGATGACATCAATTGCCGGCGAACCGGTGAGCAGCGCTTGGGTCATCGTGGGGCCGCCATTGTCAGCCAATGCATCCAGCAGCGGGTCAACGGTCGGCTGATCAGTCGTCACAGTGCCATCAAAACAGGTGCCATCGCTGTCGATGTTGTACCCATTGGAGATAATCGTCCCTGCACAATCATTCCCTGTGTTGTTGGCGATGATTGAGCCGTAAATAGTGACAGAACCGCCAACATCCTGATTAACAGCGCCGGTCGGAGATGAATTGCCTGTAATGGTACTGTGCGTCACAGTGGTAACAGACGTGTAACTTTGAATCGCGCCGCCAGTATAGGGAGCACTGTTCTGGCTTAGGGTGCTGTTTGTAAATGAAAGCGGTGTGGAATAAACATCGACGACGCCCCCGGCGGGTGCGCTGTTATTGTAGAGCAGGGAGTTACTCACATGGATGCCGTTTGCATCTTCACCACGCAGGGCACCACCAGCAACGGTGGCATTGTTGTCTGAAAACGTGCTGTTTTCCACCGTCAGCGTACCGTCATTATAGATGTAGATACCAGCGCCTTGATCAGCCGTGTTATCAACTACCTGGCTGTTCAAAACAGTCACATTCGATCTGTTGGCATAAATGCCGCCGCCACAAAAAGCACCAGCGGCAGGACAAGGATCGGGCGTCGCCATGTATCCATCCCGAATCGTCAGGCCATCAAGTGTAATATTGGAATAACTTACAATGAGAAACACGCGGCTCTGATTATTGCCACTAATGGCAATCGGCACGCTGGATTCGATGGTGATGCTCTTGTTAACAATTAACAAGTGGGTGCCATTTAGGGTGATAGTGCCGCCGCTCAGAGACGCATCAAATGTGATGGTATCGCCGTTAACGGCCGTATTGATGGCTTCGCGCAGACTGGTAACACCATCCCCGCCATCAACAACATCATCCAGCGTATCTACAACAATCGTATTAGCTACACTATCCGCTGATACAGGAACAATTTGAAAAACCAACAAAAGCAGTGCAACGGTCATCATGGCTCTGCTGATAATCCGGTTCTTTCGAAAAGATGTTGCCCCTTGCTGCCTTGACAGCAATAAAGAACCTCTCTGTCCGATTTTTGATTGTGAAATGTAAAAATGTGATTGCATGTTTCGTTTCTCCTCTAAACTAAATTTTGTTTCAGATTATAATATGATTATCCACTCAAGATAATTGTTACAGGTGTTGCCCAAAAGCATAACAATTTAGCAGTTCCAAAACGCTTCCACCCATTTGTTGGGATGTATGTTGTGAAGCGTTCGGGGAATTGTTGGGTAAACAAAACGGCCGTTTACCCCACACACTCATGGAAAAAACGGCCGTTTGCAACAGGCACTAGACACGCTTTTTTAAGCCTGCATTACGGCGACTCATCTACCTGCAAAGCACGCGCATTCAATGGCTGCAAGGGGCGGTTATTGCCCTCAATGATGCTGGTGAAGGCGGCAATTTGCGCAGTTGACATTTCAATCGGGTTTACCATAACTGACCAAAGCACATCTTGGGAACAAGGGGGCGTGGTTAAAGAACCATTGTAGCGATAGACCATTTGATCTGCCGGCAGCAAGGCAGCAACATTAACAGTCGCACCAGTGGCAATTGCTGCTGTCTCTTCGGCAGGTAAATGCTCCCAAACGGGCGTAAAGGCAGCGTTTTCCGCACCATCAGCGATAAACACGCCCACTACAGCTAACTTTACTCGGTCAGGGTCGTCAGCGCTTGGGTCTGGACGGCTATGAACCAGATGCATTTCCACTGGATACTGGCTGCCATCTACGGCATGTTCGCTGGGGGCATGGAAATGAAATTGAGCCAATTGGTAGGTTTCACCATCGATTTCTATCTGGCTGCCCTCGATTTTATCGACCTGAATGGTATGTCCGTTATTGAGGATATTTACGGCCGTTTCCCCATAATCAAAAACGATATTCTCCAAATCGGCCGTGGCAGCAGCGGTCAGATCAATCGGCGACTGTTCCTGGCCAATGCCACATGTTTCATATTCCTCACGCAGTCCAGCCCAATTTTGCGGTGCACCTTCGCTCTCATACCCCCAGTGATAAACTATCACACACTGTGCCACATCAGCCGAAGCGACATAGTCCAGCGTGTTGCCGTCATGATCCTTTACAAACCACTCATGGCCTACAAATGTCTCTTGGTCGTAAAACTCACCATTGGGCGCTTGGAAATACTCGGTTTCTTGGGCCGGCGATTGTGACATAGCGCGCCACACCCCGACAATATTATTGACGCTGGCCTTAACA
>CAYGMR010000363.1:0-6195 GCA_964350725.1 uncultured Ardenticatenaceae bacterium
TAGGGAGCGATATGCTTCGCCAATATGACGATAGATATAGCTTTGATATAACGGTGCTAGATCGGGATAAACGGATAATTGGGTTTGGTACACAGCGATTTCAGCGGCGTGATTTTTTTCTGCTTTGTATATGTTGGCTAGGATGCTGAGGGCTTCAAAAACGGCTTCTTGTTCTGTTGAGTTGGAAATTTGCGAATTATCGGTGTTGTCTTTAACGGCCGTAAATAATGTCAAGGCAATATTAAGCTCTTCTGCTTCATAGGCTTCGAATCCCCAGCGGGTTAAATGTATAAGTGCATTGTGATCTTGAAACATGGCAATGGCTTGATGCTCGCGACCGGTATTTCGATAGTCGTTGCCTAATTGCACGACTGCCATTTGTTGGATAGGACTGTTGGCTGGCATCAAATCGATTATATTTTGCAATGCATCAAAATCTTGTTTTGATAATAAACATTGGCTTTGACGGCGTAGATCGGTTGAGGGCAAGCATACGTTTGTTTCTGTGTTTTGGATGGCGGAGGATGGTGGGGTTTTCGTCATTTCGATGTAGGCTGAATTGATCTGATAAAGAGAGCGTATTTTGGGGCTGATAAGCAGTAAAATTATCAAAACGGGTATTAAAGCCAGGCCGAGCGTGGGGGATTTGGTTTGACTCATTGCGGTTATTTTGTGATATTCCGATAAGTTTGTCTGGTATGGCGATAACCAGCCCAAGCGGAATCGGTGGCAACCCACCACATATTTTTCATATCAATTCCCAGTCCGACCAAGGTCCAAGGGAGAGTCTGTCGCGCCGTTTTCCACGCTTTGGTATGCAGGGCGGCAACAAAGATTTGGGAATCAATGCGATGCCGTAATTTTCGGTTTTGTGCAATCGCTGCGGCGTGTTTGGTGCGAAACAGCAGTGTGCCATCAAGTTTTTTTTGCATACTAGTCGATATACGATTCGGGTGGCCTTTACGGATATAGACCAATGGTTCTTCAATAAAACCAACTTGTGTTCTTTTGGCAATGCGCACAAATAAGTCTAAATCTTGCAGGGAAGAGAATCGTTCGTCTAACCCTTCGGCTTTATGCAGTAAATCTGTGCGTATAGCCACACAACTAAACGAGGCAATATAGTTTTTATAGAGTAAATCTTGTGAGATCCAACCGGCCTTATTGGGTTTGATTGTAGATTTGATCTGAAGTGTTTGCGAATCACAAATGAAAAAACTGGAATAAAACAATCCGGTATGCTGATTGTCACGCAGAATCTCATTGCGAAAAACGGCCAATTTTTCTGGCAACCATAAGTCGTCATCATCTAAAAAAGCAACCCATTTACCTTTGGCGCGAAATATGCCTGCATTACGTGCGCCACCACCGCCAGGTTGATGGTTGTTGAGAATATATTTGATGCGTGGGTCGTTGATTGTTGTAACGAGTTGCTCTGTTCTGTCAGTAGAATGATCATCTACGATGATTAATTCAAAATCAGGATCAGTTTGCTGGAGCACGCTTTTGATGGCTTCGCCTAGCATTTTGACACGGTTGTGTGTGGGGATAATGACTGTGAAAAAGGGTGACATGGTTTAGGGCTTTTGGGAAGCAGTTGCTTATTGATAAAGGTGTGCTGTGCGTGCGGCAATGTCTGACCAACAAAATTGGGCATCATATTGATGCAGTGCATGCCCCATTAACTCTGATGAAGCGCTTAAGGCTTCTTGCAGACAGTGGTATAAGCCATTTGGATTGTTTGGATCGTAAAGCAGTGCGCCCGCTGCAGGTACTTCTGCCAAACAACCAAGTTTGGGTGCAATGATCGGGCGTTGATAAACGGCCGTTGGTGAAAGTGCCCCCGATGTGAGCGAACGTTTGTAGGGGAGTACAACAAAATCGGCCGCACAAATATACGTTGCCAAATCCTGATCGGATATGAACTCAAAGCGTGTCACCACACGTTTGTCTTGCTCGGCTAATGTGTTTATCTCTGCTAATAAGTTGTCAGTTTTAACTTTGCCAACAATCAATAGCTGCGCTTGGGGTGCATTCAATCTGTTAAAGGCAAGCAACAAGTCGTCAACCCCTTTATATGTGCGAATTAAGCCAAAGTATAAAAATACTTTCTGTTCACTATCCAGACGCAATTTTCGGCGGGCAATTTCTTTGCTTTGTGATGAAGTATCAGCGAATAGCGGTGCAAAGGTTCCATGTGGAATAACAGTGATTTTATCTAGTGGGATTTTATAAGCTTGACTGACTTCGGTTTTTGCAGTTTCACAATGCACAATTAATTGGTTGACTAATCTGGCCAATAGCTGACAGGCGGCTAGCTCCCAACCTGCTTTTTCTTGCTCATGGTTAATAATGTTGTGGATAGTCCAAACAAACCGAATACCCAGCAGACGTAACGAAATCAATTGTACAAAGAAGATGAAGGTTGAAACAATTGTGAAGAGCCAGCTTGACCCAACAAAAAATTGATGCTGCCATTGTATGTGGATGACATCTGGCCAACCATTTAACCATATCGTGTACCAGAATAAGCGAAATTTATATATCGGTGCCAGTATTGGATTTACACCCAGGTCGCGTAATGCATTGGCTAACAATTTTGTGTAAGGGCTGTTCCAATGCGGCATGATAAAAACTTTCATTGTTCAGGGTGATGGTTTATGCTTGTTCCATGCTCGAAGGTAGGCCCTGCGCGGGGAAGTGTTATTGCCGGGTCTCGTTATAAAGGCACAAGGACTTGTCGGAGCCCTTTGCGTAAGCGCGTCCTAAATTTATCTTGGTAAACTGCGTATTCATTTAATCTGGTTAAGCGATTTGTGGCAGCTTTGCGAAAACCTGCATTGTATACAACGGTAATTGTTTCAGCGTGCAGCCATTCATTTTCCTTAACGGTTTTAGCTTCTGGATGGCGTTTGGCTACAGCCCAAATTTCGTTTGTCGTCACAAAGCGGCCTGCCTTTATCATCTTGAGCCATAAGTCAAGATCCATCGCAAAATAGAGAGATTCATCAAGGGGGCCAACTTCTTCAAACGCAGTTGCGCTGAAAAACGCTGCTGGCTGATAGAAAAAACCTTCATACCACCAATTGGCGATGCCTTGGGGTGTGATATTTCTAGGTTCTACTACTTCTAATACATTGCCGACTGTATTGCTGAGATTGCAGGCACCGATCCACATCACAGCATCGGGGTACACTTTTGTGTAGGCGGCCATATTCGCAAGGGTATGTGGCAGAAATGTATCATCGGAATTTAACCAACCTAGAATTTCACCATTGGCGCGTTTAAATCCTTTATTTATCGCATTCGCTTGTCCATTATCTGCTTCGCTGACCCAATAGGTGAGCCATTGACTATAGCGTTCAATAATCTCTACGCTGTTGTCACTGCTACCACCGTCGATGATGATATATTCCAGGTTAGGGTAACCCTGCAATAAAACAGAACGTATTGTTTCTTCTATGAAATCCCCTTGATTGTAAGACGGAGTTACGATGCTCACTTTTGGCCAGTTGTTTCCCATGGGTTGCGAAGCAGAATATGGAGCACCTTCATTTGTCCAGGGCCACCCTGTTTTTTCTCGAGGGGCGGGGGGAAGATCATGCATGCTTGGGTAACAATTGTTCATAGCTTTAAATCTCTTTAGTGGCTTTTTCCCAACAACCAATAATTTCTTGATACCATTGCAGATAAGAATCTGCTTGGGTTAATTTATTAAATCGCTCGCGCACATCTTTTGTTGCATTTGTGCCAAGTTGTTTGCGTAATGCATCATCTGTGAGTAGCTGCAAAATTGCAGCGGCCATTTCTTCTGCATCGCCTGCCTTTACGAGGATGCCGGTAGCTTCTTCCCTTCCATAGAGATTGACGCTATTATCGTTATGATCAGTAGACACTAACCCTTTGATCTGTTCCGGGATGCCGCCAACGGCCGTTGCCACGACTGGTGTGCCACAAGCTAACGCTTCAAGAACAACATTAGGGAAAGTATCAGCTCTTGCTCCATGTACATACACATCCGCTGCCTGGTAATAGCGCACAACATCTTCATCATGCTTCTGATAGGGAAGGATGTGCAATTCTGCATGCCCTATTCGCTCCACTGACGGAGGGCCGCTTAATGCCAGGAAAATCAACTTTCGTTTAGGCAGTTGCTTGGCAAGCAATGTCGCTGCTTTGTGAACCGTCTGGTAATCTTTAAAAATGTTTGTTTGAACCTTTTCCGCAGCAAAAAGCAATACCAACGCATCATGTGGAATTCCAAGTTCTGCCCGCACTTTGCCCTTATCGGTAGGCTGATAGAGTGATAAATCCATGCCATTTGGAATCACCTTGGCTGCTTTAATCCCTGGCACCAGCATGGATTTTGTTGCTTTATCCATTAACCATTGACATGGCGTCACTATAAACAATTGGCTCTGAGCAAATATTTCCTTTTTTCGCTGCCAGTTCTCTGCGGTGGCATCACGCTTGATACTTGGGTAAATTGTCAAATCGGGACATTTTCCACAACCCGTTTGCCAGCGGTCACAGTCAAATGAATGGGAGCAGTGACCACTCAGAATCCAGGCATCCTGCAAGGTCAAAATCAGCGGTGCTTTTCGACTTAGCCAGGGCAAAGCGCGCAAATCAAAATAATTCCCATGAAGATTATGACAATGAATAATATCTGGTTGCTCTGGAAGTACGTCAAGCAAATGCCATATGCCTGGATGGTTGTAATCTTCTAAGCCTTGCGCCACTTCGCGATTACGGCGTGGTTCAGCCAGGTTTTTCAACGCTTCACCCAGCCAATATTTACCCGGTATAACACTCTCTTGCACTGAAGCTTTGAGCTGCAGTAAAGAGCGCGCAAAAGGGGGCTTAAATTCCAGGTTGGGGATTTGTATTACTTGCGGATCAGCAATCGTTTTTTCTCGCACAGCCAACCATGCGTTAATGCCCCGTAGTTGATAAGTTTGGTGCAGTTCAAAGGCCACTTTGGCAGCACCGCCCCCTTGATCCCTGGTATTGATTTGTAGGATGTTTAAGGGCCGATTACCCATTTACCCACCTTGCCAGTCGGTCAGAAAATTCAGCCTTGTTCCAATCTCGCACGACAAAGCGAGGCAGCTGAAACATGTCACTATGTGGATAGACATATCCGGCAAAAGCGGAACAGGAACTGCTAAATCCGGCTTCTCTAGTAAGCGTTACTGTTGCAGTCATATAATCGGCGCGACCGCCAGACGGATATGAAAAACTGGTTACAGGAAAGTCCAGGACAGACTCTAAACAAGCTTTGCTTTGTTGGATTTCGGCTGCTTGTTTTTCCAAAGGCAATACCGACAAGATTGGATGGGTAACGGTGTGCGCCCCAATTTCGATGAAGTCACTGTTGGCGAGGCAGATTAATTCCTCTTTTGTGAGGGTATGGTGGGAGGTGCGCCCTGCTGCGTCTACGCTAGCCCATCTCTGGAGAGAGGCTAACGCTTCATTCCGCTCATTGTTGGGTAGATTGCGGATTTCATGAAATAGCAAGCGGTAAAGCTTCTGACGTGATGACGGATCAACATTATCAGTAATATTCCATTGTCTGTAGGTCTCAAAAGTCTGTTCATCGTAATGTGCGGCTTCCCCCATCTCCCACTTGACTATATTTCCCCGAATGTTTAGGTGACCCTGATCTGGTAACCTGCCAGGCTGTAAAAACAGTCGATCCAGTTCATCCCACCAGAACTCGTTTTTTTGTCCAATTTGGCCAGCAGCGACAAAGATCGTGGCCGGTATTTCATATTGTTCAAGTAATGGTTTTGCATGATAGAAATTATCAGCGTAGCCATCGTCAAATGTAACGACTATCGTCTTGTCGGGGAGTTTGCCCTGCTGAAGTGCCGATGTCAGTTGGCGGAGAGATAATATTTGACCATACTTTTGCAAAACCTCAAGGTGTTCGGCGAAATGGGCGGGCGTTACGGCAAGCAGCTGCGGGTCAGTTGGCAGTTCGGTAACGCGGTGGTATAGAAGGATCAGGGTGCGTGGAGAGAATTTTTCTTTGATCCGCCAGGCAGCTCGTTTTATTTTCTTAATTTGAGGCACTTTCATGATTGTATCTTGGGTTTAACTGCTCTGACGGTGATCGAAAGCTCATAATCGGGATCATGGTAGTCGAATTCTTCCTGGCTAAGTTCCTGCACAGATAGACCCTGTAAGAAA
>CAYGMR010000364.1:0-3153 GCA_964350725.1 uncultured Ardenticatenaceae bacterium
GCAATCGATCTAGACGAAACCGTTACCAGCACGTTAGAGGCCGCTGAAAAACAGGCTTGGACGTTCAACGCCGGGCCAATCGTCATTGATGTGCAAGCCGAAAGCGAAACGCTCGATCTGGTGCTTGAAGTCTACGACAGCAACAATATTTTGCTGGATAGCAGCGACAGTGCCATCGGCGCAGGAACCGAAACGATTTTCGCCGTCGATGTTCCCGTAAATGAAACTGTAACCATTGTTGTGTATGATTACCTTGAGGAAACCGGCAGTTACACATTAACTGTAACCCCTAGTGAGTTTTCTGATTTAGGATCGGGCAACAATATCTTCATATTTGCCGATGATGATGGTGAAGCCTTAACCAGTGGTTACACCAACGCCCTCGAAATAGCGGGTATATTGGCCTCAGATTATGCGGTTACGGTCTGGTCGGCACAGACTGACGGCCCTTTAGAATTCGGCCAGCTAGACCCTTATGATTTGGTTATTTGGGATTCTGGTGACTATCAAACAGATGCGACCTTAGTGGACGAAGATACATTGATTATTTTTGATTTCCTCGACAATAATGGAAATTTAATGGCCATGGGTGCGGCTCCGACGATATTAGGCACGACTGAATTGGCATTAATCAATGATGTAGCAGTCAGTGGGGATGATCCCTTGTTAACAGATGGGCTTACAGATGGTGAGGTTATTCCATTGGTTGAATCGATGGAAACGGCCGTATTTGAATTATCCGCAGCCGATGCAGCAGATGAAAATGTCACTATTTTCCTAACACGCGGCCCCGAGAGTGCTGCCAATGACCAACCAGTTGGCATTGCGAGTGCTAATGATGGGTTCGGAAGCAAAGCAAAGCAATTGTTGCTCATTCCTTTTGGTATCTTACCTGCGGATTACCAAAACATTTTGTTATCAAATATGATGGCCTGGTTTGCAGAAAATGGGTAAAAAGGAGTAACTAGCAATCACTTATGCTAACAAAAATTCTAGTTATTGATGATGATATTGCGCTAACAAAAACTTTGGAACAAATTCTGCAAAGCGAACAATACTATCCTATTGTCGCCCATACGGCAGAAGATGGTTTGCGTTTAGCCTTGCACGAAAAGCCCGATCTAATCCTATTGGATGTCATGATTCCAGCCATGGGTGGTTGGGAAATGTGCCGTCGTTTGCGCCAAAAATCCAACGTGCCAGTCATTTTTCTCACTGCCCTGGGAACCAGCAATGATGTCGTACACGGTTTAGAAATAGGTGCCGATGATTACATCATAAAACCATTTGAACCGCCGGTCATTTTGGCACGTATCAAAGCACAAATACGACGGGTGAACGTTAATACGGACAGCCCAACCCAACTGTCGTTTGGTGAGGGTATGATCGAGATAGATTTAGCGGGGCGTACGGTAAGTAGTGAAGAAAAGCCGATTGACCTCACCCGCCGTGAATTTGATCTGTTAGCGACATTGGCGAAAAATGCTGGCCACGTCATTCCCACAGCCGAACTTGCTATTCAAGCGTGGGGCCCCGAATATTCGACATCAAGCGAGAACATCAAACCTTATATACATTATTTACGCAAAAAAATTGAAGCTGATCCCACATCGCCATACTGGATTCAAACAGTGCGCGGCATCGGTTATCGTTTTTCGCCAGAATAATATCCGAAGTCTGACAGGTTGGCGACCGAAGGTCGCTCGAAACCTATCAGGCCTGATCTTAACTATTTACTATCCTTATGACCAATCCCGACATCATCTTTATCGTTTTAGACACCCAGCGTGCCGACCGTTTGGGCTGTTATGGCTACAACAAAAACATTAGCCCCCATTTAGACCAATTTAGCAACAAGGCCATTTTATTTGAGCAAGCTGTCTCACCAGCCCAATGGACAGTTCCTAGTCACGCCTCCATGTTTACCGGGGAATATCCGACAACCCACCAGGTCACCCAATCTGCCCAAAGGCTTAGCCCACAACGGCCGCATCTCGCCGAAATCCTGCGGGCAGCCAATTACAATACAGTTGGTTTTTGCAATAATCCATTAGTTGGCATTTTGAATAATGGATTCAAACGTGGTTTTGACACATTTTATAATTATGGGGGCGCGTTCCCCAGTCTGCCCAAAACCGCCTCGCCGCTGCCCAGACCCTTTAATAAAGGTGTCGAAGCATACACACAATTTTTACGCAAAATTTCCTATCCCATTCAAAACTTCTTTGGCAAATCAGACCTCGCGTTCCGGGTTTCATTAAATGCGTGGCTAACCCCATTGTGGTCAAAAATGGCTAATTTCAAAGGCCAAAACGAACGGTCTGTCAATGATGTGATTCAATTTTTACAACAGCAGGAACAAAAGGAAAGCGACCAACCTTTGTTTTTATTCCTCAATTTGATGGAAACGCATTTACCATTCTGGCCACCTGGCGAATTCATCGACAAAACGGCACCTTATTTTCGACACAACAAAGAAGCACGCACGATTATGCGCACCTGGAATCGGGAGGCTTATCGCTGGGCGGCGCCATTGGCTGAACCCCTTGGTGAATTAGAAGCGCAAGTTTTGAGTGATTTATATGATGCAGAGGTTGCGTATCAGGATCATTATTTGGGGCAATTGTTGTCGGCATTAAACGGCCGTTCACGACACAAAGACACACTCACCATCATCGTCGCAGATCATGGCGATGGTCTGGGCGAACATGGCTATATGGGCCATGCCTTTGTCGCTTATGAAGAACTAATCCATGTGCCCATGATTATGCATTGGCCCGCCACATGGCATTCCGGCCAACGCATCGCAACGCCGGTGAGCACACGGCGCGTCTTCCATACCATGTTAGATGCAGTCGGCCGTTTACCTGAAAACGTACCCAACTTCAACCCCTTCGAAGCCCACCGGCTGACTTTGCAACATGCGGTTGCTGGCGACGATCCAGAAAATGGAACTGCCTTCAGTGAAATCTACCCGCCTATGAATTTTGTGAAAGCACTGGAAACCCGTCAGCCTAAGCTGCTAGAAGATTTTCGCTGTTTGGCTTTACGCCGTGCTGTCGTGCAACAAGATGCGCAATCAACCCACAAATTAATCCATATTGACGAAAATCCAGCAGAACTTTTTGATTTACCCATTGATCCGTTAGAATT
>CAYGMR010000364.1:3163-6147 GCA_964350725.1 uncultured Ardenticatenaceae bacterium
ATGTGTATACACAACGGCCGTCTACCGCCACCCGCCTCGATCAAGAAATAAAGCGTATGGCAGCAACGGCCGTTGAGCAGCGTGACCAACAGACAATCAGTGAACCCATTGATTTGGCTGTTGATGACCAACTAACCCAACGACTGCGCGGGTTGGGATACTTAGATTAATCAACATGGGACCTGACAGGTTTTAATGAAAGTTCATAAAACAAATCAGTAATCACATCCAGCTACAAATACCAAGTCGGTCTTCACCGACTGGCAACTAGTCCACAAAGGTGGACTTTGGATTTGTAGTTATTCCCGAAATAACTGTTTAACTTTCATAAAACCTGTCAGGTCTGTAAAATAGGAAAATTATGCTCGATTCAATACAAATAGACCCAATTGCATTTACCATACCCATTGGCAACGGATTTCCCATTTATTGGTATGGCATTATTGTCACACTGGGCATCGCCGTAGGCGCACTCTGGGCAGGCCGCGAAATCCAGAAACGTGGGCAAAGCGTCGATGAACTCTACAATGGCTTGATATTGGTCGTTTTCTCCGGCTATATATTTGCCCGCCTCACATATGTACTGCTCGATATGCTCGGCGGCGCACAATATGACTCATTTATAGATGTCATCAATATTCGTGCCGGTGGTGTTAACATTTTGGGCGGTTTCATTGGCGCAGCATTGGTTGGATGGATTTATGTCAAGTGGCGCAAACTGCCTTTTTGGGAGTTTGCTGATGTCGCTGGACCAGCATTGTTAATTGCACAAGCGATTGGTCGTTGGGCCAATTTTGTCAACCAGGAACTGTATGGCCCCCCCACGGATCTGCCCTGGGGCATTCTAATCAGTCCCCTAAACCGGCTGCCACAATTTGCCAATATGGGGCTTTATCCAGCAGATACCCGTTTTCATCCCACATTTTTGTATGAATCACTGTGGCTGTTTGGTGGCTTCATCTTGCTGCTTTTCCTCAATAATCGTTATCGTGATAAATGGACTGCAGGCACCTTATTTGGGCTTTTCTTGATCTGGTGGGGAATCGGCCGTACGTGGATCGAATTCTTCAGGCCCGATCAGGTTACGCTCGGAGACAGCTTCATCACCTACTCAATGTTACTCGCTCTGTCCCTGGCCATCGTCGGCTTATTGGTCGTCCTTTCTAGAGCAGGCAAACTGCCCACAAACAGCAGTCGGCGTAAAAAGCGGCGCGTGCGCAAACCAAAACGCCAGAGTTAATGCGATTCTTTTTGACCAGGGTCGCAGCAGAAAGCGTCTTTTTTTCAATTAATAAATTACCTGATCGGTAACAAGTTTTCAGGATTAAAACTTGTTGTCGATTACCTAATCCCAACGGCCTACGATAATAATCGTCAGGTCGTTTTTAATTAAGTCGAAAGAGGAAAATATGTCCACAATTGATGATTTTACAAATCAGGTTTTAACCTTTGACGATGTTTTATTGGTTCCCAATTATTCAGATGTATTACCATCAGAAGTCAACCTGCGCA
Organism: uncultured Ardenticatenaceae bacterium; assembly: GCA_964350725.1. Classification (GTDB taxonomy): domain Bacteria; phylum Chloroflexota; class Anaerolineae; order Promineifilales; family Promineifilaceae; genus JAACFF01. The sequence goes on from CAYGMR010000364.1 coordinate 4,676, forward strand.
CACGGCTCACACAAGATATTTATTTGAACACCCCCTTCCTTTCTGCGGCCATGGACACCGTCACAGAAAGCCAAATGGCCATTGCTCTGGCACGGCAGGGTGGCATTGGCGTTATTCATCGCAATTTATCGGCGAAGGCACAAGCCAACGAAGTTGACAAAGTCAAGCGCTCGCAAGCAGGTATGATTGTCGATCCGATCACATTACGCCCCACAGCAACCTTGGCCGAGGCCGAACAGTTGATGAGTACATATCACATATCTGGTGTGCCAATCACGGATGAAACAGGCAAGCTGCTAGGTATTTTAACCAACCGCGATGTGCGCTTTGTCAAACCAGGCAAACAGCTTGTTTCTGAATTTATGACCAGCGAAAATCTGGCGACTGCACCCGTTGGCACAACTTTAGATACAGCCAAAGAGATTTTACATGAACACCGTATCGAAAAATTGCCACTGGTGGACGAGAATTTTCGTCTGAAGGGTCTCATCACAGTAAAAGACATACTCAAGAAATTGGATTATCCATTGGAAGCGACGGACAGTAACGGCCGTTTGCTCTGTGCGGCCGCAATTGGTGTCGGTGAAAAAGGGTTGGCGCGATTGAAAAAACTTGTCCTTGCCGGCATCGACGCAGTCGTCATAGACACCGCACATGGACACACAAAAATCGTTATCGACACCATTCATGAAATCAAAAACCGTTATCCAAATTTACCCCTGATTGCAGGCAATGTCGCCACGGCAGCGGGTACAAAAGATTTGATTGCCGCTGGCGCCGACACCATAAAAGTCGGGATTGGTGCGGGTTCCATTTGCACAACACGCATCATATCTGGTGCTGGCATGCCCCAAATCACAGCAATTCACGAAAGTGCAAAAGTTTGCCAGCAACATGATATCCCTTGCATCGCCGATGGTGGCATCAAATACAGTGGTGACATTGTCAAAGCGCTGGCGGCAGGTGCAAATGCAGTCATGTTGGGGTCGATGTTGGCCGGACTAGAAGAGAGCCCAGGCGATATAATTCTTTATGAAGGGCGGCGTTATAAAGTCTATCGCGGCATGGGCAGCTTGGGAGCAATGCAGGGGCATGGTGCGGATCGGTATGCCAGTGGTGTGACACATGGCGTGACGCGCTCTGAACGGGATAAACTTGTGCCGGAAGGTGTCGAAGGACAGGTGCCATACAAAGGCAAACTTGCCGATATCATCTACCAGATGATGGGTGGTTTGCGCGCTGGCATGGGTTACGTCGGTGCCCACGATTTATCCGATTTGCAAGCCAAAGCGCAATTTAGCAAAATCACAAATGCAGGCTTGTTAGAAAGTCATCCACACGGTATTGCTGTTACAAAGGAAGCACCAAACTACCAGCTCAGGCGCTAGTTAGGCACTTCGTGCTTTGTCAACTAAATTTGTCTACGTTTGTAGTAACGGCTTTAGCCGGTTCACCGCTGAAGCGGTTACTAC
>CAYGMR010000365.1:0-3911 GCA_964350725.1 uncultured Ardenticatenaceae bacterium
GTGCTGTTGCGGCTGTTAAAGCGCCAGCAACTCATGCTAGATATACCTAACGAACGCAGCTCACATTCCCAACCAATACCGCTTGGTGGCGGCATGATTATCGTCTTGCTTTCTTTAAGTGGCATCATGCTGTTTACGCTGCTATATCAACCAGCAGATATATTTCCAATTGGTGCGCTTGTTCTGGGCGGGTTCTGTGTTGCATTTGTGAGTTGGCGAGATGATATACGGCCGTTGTCCAACCGGGTGCGCTTTGCCACACACATTTTTGCAGCAATTCTGGTAGTTATAGCTCTTACTTCATGGCAACAAATATCGCTTCCTTTTATCCGCTCAGTAGACTTTGGTTGGCTGGGCGTTCCCCTAACAATCATATGGGTTGTTGGTCTAATTAATGCTTACAATTTTATGGATGGTATTGACGGGCTTGCCGGCGGTGTCGCCGTCGTAGCAGGTCTTGGATGGGCATTAATAGGCTGGTACTTACAAATGCCTGTGATCACAATTTTTGGGGGTATCATTGCCGCAAGCAGCCTTGGGTTTTTGGGCCACAATTGGCACCCAGCCCAAATCTTCATGGGCGATGTTGGCAGCGCTTTTTTAGGTTACGCCTTTGCAACAATGCCACTCCTCGTACTCTATTTTTTACCAACCCAAGAACAATCCAATGCTCCAAATATTTTCTTGATAGGGATTTTACTGGTCTGGCCATTTCTTTTTGACACTATTTTTACCATGACACGACGTTTATTGAATGGCGAAAAGATTTGGACAGCACACCGCTCCCACCTTTATCAACGCTTAGTCATTAATGGTTATCCTCATCACGTCGTCGCCCTTTTATATATCGGATTAGCTTTCTGTGGACTTTTTCCAGCATTAGCTCTGGTTCTTGGGCTACCAGGGAGTTTTTTTATTTTATTAATTTGGATACCACTTTTGTGTATTGTTTTATGGCGCTTTGTACTCTATAAAGAATCTATAATGCAACGCAACTACTCAGAGCCGGTCTCCTAACCGCGCCCGTTAACAGTAGATTTGTCAAATTTTGTGTCAAACTTATATCGCTACCAGACCAAATTTGACAAATCTCGTGCGTATACTTGAACAGTTATCTATAGGATTCAATTACAATGCTAGGCATTAGCCGCAAATTTTTGGGCTTACGGAACCGTCACTTTTTCTTACTAGACATATTGGCGCTGCTACTTTTACCGACAGTTGCCATGATGCTGCGCCTGGATACGGTGTATCTCCCCATCATATATTGGTCTGGTCTGGTTGTTTATACATTAACTGCGTTAATCATACGGTTGATTGTCTTTCGTGGATTTGGCCTTTATTCCCGCTATTGGCAATATGCAAGTGTTGATGAGCTGGTACAGATCTCATTAGCCGTGTTGGTTTCAACGGCCAGCCTAACAATCATCATTTTATTCAGCTTAAGCTTATTAAACCTCTACTTCGTACGCTCCGTATTAATTATTGATGCTTTGTTGGTCTTGTTGGCTGTCGGCGGCACACGTTTCAGTGTGCGCTATTGGGGTCTGCATGGACGACGACAAGCACCTGTCGGCAAACGTGTTTTGATCGTCGGGGCTGGTAATGCGGGTGATATGACTGTACGTGAACTGCAAAAATATCCACAACTTGGCATGTACCCAGTTGTGTTTGTGGATGATGATCCCCACAAACAAGGTTTGCGGTTACGCGGCTTACCGGTTGTTGGCATGCGTAAAGATATTCCCCAATTAGTGGCTGCACATGGTATCGACCAGGTTATTCTGGCTATGCCAACCGCTGCAGGTGATGTGATTCGCGAGATTACCGGCACCTGTGAATTGTTGGGCATCGAAACCATGATTATCCCCAGCATTCCCGAAATCATGAACGGCCGTATTCGCTACAACCAACTGCGCAAAGTACAAATTGAAGATTTGTTACGCCGCGATCCAGTACACACCGATTTCCAGTCCGTACGTGCACGGGTTGCCGGTAAACGCGTACTCATTACCGGTGGGGGCGGTTCCATTGGTGGCGAACTCTGCCGCCAATTATTGTTTTGTGGCCCCAGCGAACTCATCATTTTAGGCCATGGTGAGAATTCGATTTTTGAGATCAGCCAAAAGTTACAAAATATTGGCCTAAACGGGCCCAAAATAACGCCCTTAATTGCTGATGTTCGCTTCCCAGCACGCATCATGACGCTCCTAAAACAATATCGTCCACAAATCATATTCCACACGGCCGCACATAAACATGTGCCCTTGATGGAAAAAAACCCAGTTGAAGCGATTACAAATAATGTGCTGGGGACTAGAAACTTGTTAAATGCGGCGCGGGCCGTCGATGTGGAACGATTCATTATGGTCTCGACGGACAAAGCCGTTAATCCGACCAGCGTCATGGGAGCCAGCAAACGCACAGCCGAACTACTGGTTCACAAAGCGGCAAAAGAAAGTGGACGGCCGTATGTCGCTGTACGCTTTGGTAATGTTTTAGGTAGTCGGGGCAGTGTCATCCTCACCTTCAAAAAACAGATCGAGATGGGTGGCCCATTAACCATCACCGATCCTGAAATGACCCGTTTTTTCATGACCATTCCGGAAGCCGTGCAGCTTGTTTTACAAGCGAGTGTGCTCGGTAAGGGCGGCGAAGTCTTTGTCCTCGACATGGGAGATCCTGTAAAAATCATCGATCTTGCCAAAGATTTGATTCGCTTATCTGGCCTGGAAGAGGGCACCGATATTGAAATCAAACAGATCGGATTACGCCCAGGTGAAAAACTATACGAAGAATTGTTCATCCCTGGCGAAAAATATTACCGCACGCCGCATCAAAAAATCTTTATCGCCGGCAATGCCAGCAGTTTTGTACCTACAAATTTAGATGCATCTATCAACTTATTAGCTGCCGCAGCCGAACGCAATGATGCCACGCGCATTCTACAAGAACTAAAACGACTCATTCCTGAATATCAACCCATGAATTTAACACCCCCTTCTCCCACGACTGAAGCAAACAAAAATGGACACACGCACTTCACTAATTCAGTGGGTCCTTTGCCCCAGCCTCTCAAATAGTTTATAACTATGCGCTCAATACAAGGAGGGTCTTTATGCAAGATGCCTTGAGTCCGTGGCCCAATATCGCTGCGGCTCGCTCATTTTTGCGTTTTTTAGTGGGGTTGGATGCAGCATCAGAGTGGCCTATACCAACGCAGCAACTAGCAAACTGGTTGATTATGCATGGTTTAGGCCCTTTTGCTTATCGTCAATGTCAACAGGCTCACCCCCAACTAGCTCAATTACTACAGGGCGATCTGTTTTCGGCTGCGGCAGAGAATAGTTTGCATTTCACAAATTTAGCCGTTGTTACTGAACAATTTCGCGACAAGATTCCTGTCGTTTTGCTAAAAGGTGTCGCTTTAGCTGAACAAGTTTATGGCGGTCAGATGTATCGCACGATGTCTGATGTCGATATCTGGGTGCCGCCACAATATATTTCGGAAGCAATCACTTTAATGCAAGCAGCCGATTTCTGCAGCGATAACAAAACTGAACGCCCCCAAGAGTTACAAACATTGGCGCATGGCGAATTTCGTTTTTATCGTCCGGAATGGTCGCATAATTTGGTTGAATTACATTTATCACCTTTTGCAGGCTGGTGGTTGCTGCGAACGGCCGTAATCGATGACGAGGCGCTGTGGTCACATATTGAACCCATCGATGAAGCCTCTGCGGTTTACCAAATGCAAGCGGAAGATGCGGTTATTCATATGGCTGTACATACGGCCGTTAACCATCAATTCGGTTTAGCTGGCATTCGCAGCCTCGTCGATATAGCCCTCACCGCGCAACATCGTGCCATTGATTGGCAGGTCGTCGCCGAAAGAGCCAAAACATGGCGGG
>CAYGMR010000365.1:3921-6107 GCA_964350725.1 uncultured Ardenticatenaceae bacterium
TTTGGCTCGTATTGTTAAAATTGCAACAACTCATCGGCATTGATGGCGTTTCTGACGCCATCGAGATATTACAACCAGGGTCAATCCGTCGTCGCCAACTTGACAACTGGATTAGTCCCGCATTTGTATTAGCCGGCAACGACTTAAGAACAGGTTGGTTACGCTACCTGTTTTTGCTGGGTTTAATTGATCGCAAACGCGATATGATCAGGCTCACTTGGCGCACACTTTGGCCAGAACCAGCGTGGCTCGCAGCACGTTATGGGCATCCAGTAAACCATTTTTACCATTTAGCGTATGTCATTCGCCATAAAAAAGTTTGAGGTAAATTCAATGGTCAACTCACATCTTGTGCAACGTTCTAAAGCAATTTTTTTCATCGTCCTTATTGTATGTATGCTTTTTCTAGGGCTGTGGTCCCTGTTAAATCCAGAACCTGTCGCCTTCGCTCAAGAAACACAACCGGTCAATTGTCGTTATGGTGTAAACAACCTCACTGGAAGATCCAGCAATCAATGGATTTCCACGCTGGGCGCTGGTTGGTGGATCGATTTTTCCTGGGAGCCAAAGGGGCCGACCGTACCCAGTGCAAGTGAACATTATCCACAAATCCGTATACGCCAAAACCGGGTCGGCGATACATTTCTGCCCACCTATGTTGTCACCCCAGCGCTTAATTTTAGTGAGGATGGCTTGGGAACGGCCGTATTAAACAACCCGGGTCATATTTGGCTTGTGGGCAACGAGATGGATGTCGACAATATCACCCAAGACAGCATGATGCCGGATATGTATGCACAGGCTTATTATGATGTTTACCATTACATCAAAGGGCTGGACAACAACGCACAAATCGCCAATGCCGGCCTTTCAATGATGACACCAGGCCGTATGCAATATCTCGATATCGTTTGGGACACCTACCAAACCCTTTACGGCGAACCCATGCCAGTTGATGTGTGGAATATGCACCTCTACATTTTGTCAGAAATTCGTCCGTGGGATGGTGGCTATTCCGACGGTAAAGTCGCGCTGGGCACAGATCCTGATATCGCCATCAAGGCCCCTTATGCCGGCCAACCTCCCGCCACAGAATGTGCCAAAGAAGATGTCTACTGCCGTGCCGAACATGATGATATGGACATCTTCATCGAACAAGTCAATAATATGCGCCTATGGATGAAAGATCACGGACAACAAGATAAACCGTTGATCCTTTCTGAATATTCACAACTGTACCCCTTTGTGGATTACGATGATCCGGTCAATCCGACCGAATGTTATTTAATGGATGAATTTGGCCACTGTTTCACGGCGAATCGTGTGACACAGTATATGCAAAATACAATGAACTACCTTGCCACAGCGACAGACCCCGCTTTGGGATACCCACAAGACGGCAATCGGCTTGTGCAACAATGGAATTGGTTCAGCATGGTCACTTTCCCAGGCACAACCGGTAGTTCGAGTGACTTGCTCAAACAAAATTATGCCGACTTCGACTATGGAGACCCGGCCGCGTTCACACAAATGGGCAACGCCTACCAGGATCTTGTTGCCGCACAACCCACCTCGGTAAACCTGGTCGCTGGCAATGCAGCGAACGCGGTGGGTCATTTGGTTGCCCCGGCAACAACGGCCGATGTTACGCTCTCGGTCAGTTTCCGCAACGCTGGCACAACCAGCATCATAGACCCCTTTGAAGTCACGTTTTATGCAGATGCTGCCATGGATATAGATGATGAAATTGGAACGGCCGTTGTCGATCCCACAACCCAAGGCGCCATCAATGGTTGTGCCTGGGGGCGCAACAGTGATACGGCCAGCGTGTTATGGACAGACCTAGATGTTGGCACCCATAATTTCTGGGTGAAAATCGACAGTAATGACGCTATCGATGACGAGACCAACGAAAACGACAATGTCACCAGCGGACAAGTGACCATCTTCCCACGCGCAAATCGGCTCCCAACCATCAGTTTCACAAAATAGCACATTCCCAAAAAATATGTAAGCATCCATTACTTCCCCTCAAGAAGTTCAATTTCTCAGAGAAGTTGAACTTCTTGGGTGAACTTGTTTTTAGGTGATTACTAAGTTCAACATAAAAAAAGCCCACTGGCATACCAGTGGTCTTTTTTTATGCGCATCCCTATCATGTTTAGTCGCGCATTCAATTTGTTGTA
>CAYGMR010000366.1:0-6102 GCA_964350725.1 uncultured Ardenticatenaceae bacterium
CAAATACTCTTTAGTCAAGTAGTTAGTACAGCGTAACAAAAGTGATTGTTCATTTTCTTGCTGTCCACTGGCTCGGTCAGGAGACCGGCCAGAGCATGTTTGAATTATTTATGTTACAGAATACTTAGTAGGTTATCGGAAAAGTATTCAATAGCACGCAGATAAACTCAGATTCTTGTGTTATATGCGCGAAAATCTGCTTACTATTAACAGGGTCCTCTAGTCGACATACGTGCGCAAAAGTGTGCTGTCGGTTACGGCCGTTACTGAAAAATCACCCAATTTAGCTGGTAACAAGGTAAATTGAACTGCTGCGAGTTCAAGGTCATTAATAACGATCTCTCCATTAAGAACACCCCAGATTTCGAATGTGGCGCCATTACAATTGCCATTGATTGTCGCGCCTGCCTGCAAGGTGAGACGCTCCGTGATGAAGTACTCGTTTTGACACAGTCGTTCGCGTCGTATTCCATTTTCATCACTAATGAGCGTGGGGGGGCAAATTGTAGGTTCAACTTGATCAAAATTGATGACATCCAATGCTTTGTCGATATGCAACGGCCGTGGCTGTCCGTCATGCCCCAGCCGATTCCAATCATATACCCGGTAAGTCGTGTTGGAGTTTTGTTGAATTTCGGCGATGAGAATGCCGTCCATGATGGCATGTAGTGTGCCGGCGGGGACACAGACGTGATCCCCTGTTTGCACAGGAATGTAATGCAGATAAGGTTCTAAACGGCCGTTTTCAATGCCCGCTCTAAAGGCTGCTGCTGTTGTGTTTGCTTTCACGCCGACTTGCAATTTAGCATCCGGTTTGGCGGCTAACACGACCCACATCTCGGTTTTGCCCAACTCATTGCCTTCGTTAGCCAACGCATAATCGTCTGTAGGATGTACTTGCACGGAGAGCTGCTTATTAGCATCGAGCAGTTTGATCAGCAGCGGGAATTTGCCGCGTGCTTGTGCCCAGGCGCTATTTGTGCCGATGAGGTCTAATCCTAGTTCTGCATGGAGGTCTGTGAGGAGTTTGCCAGCGTAACAGCCGTTAACAACCCGCGTTGTGCCATCGTCATGCCCGGCGATTTCCCAGCTTTCAGCGATGACACCTTCATCTGGCAAAGCACGTCCGAGCTGTTCAAACGTGCGCCCGCCCCAAATATAATCTTTGAGGATTGGTTCAAATAATAATGGATAAAATGTTTTGTTCAATTAGTTCCTTCCTGAATTTGTTGTAGCTCTTGTACGTATAACGGCAACGGCCGTTACAATCAAAAACAACACCACCGCCACCTCATTTAACAATCCGCCCCATTTGCGCCACGACTGCCACAACATCACATCGCCAACCACGCGTAAAACCAAAGATAAGTGCAATAACCCTAAATGCACATAGAATATTGGCGAGTAGGTCATTTGCATCCCGATAATGGCAGGCACAATGATGGGTGCATGACCAAATATCATCGAGAAAACAAAACCAAGAAATATCGTATGCAACATAGCATCATACAGTGGCCCGGCTGGATAGAGACCCCCGTAAATCAGCCAAAACAACCCACCCACGATCAGCCAAAAATAACCAGGCAATAAACAGGCTGCGATGAAACGTGTCAAACCGCTTTTACGGATAGTATAGCGTGCGAGATCAAAACGTAAGAGCCACGCTCCCAGCACGATCAACGCGAACCCGCTAATCCTTACGCCAACCATAAATGCGCCTAACGAGATGACTAAACCGATCAATAACAAGCTAAATGTGATTAGAAAAGTGCGCTGCGCTGTTTTGCCTAAGAGTAAAACACGCCCCAATTCCAGGCGTTCACCCGCGATTGTCAAAACCAAGAAACCTGCCCACCAGATAACCACGTGGAAAAGTGGTTGACCGATCAACCATAAAACATTGCCGATTAGCCACAATAAAGCTGCAATGCCCATGACGGCATGGTCAGTTGTGGATTGCATGCGGTAGATAACCACAAAAATCAAAACCAACCCCAAAGCACCTATTGTACTCAGTGCGCGCCCAATTTCAGGCGGCAAATTCGTCATAATCGCAATAGCACCCAGACCCGCAAACAGTGGCGCTGCGTAATAAATGAGACGTTTTTGTTGATGCTGATTAAGGGCTACGGCGCGTTCCAGGCTAATCAATGTGCCCAAGAAACCAGACACCATCAACGGGCCATGCTGTGGGGGTAGTTGGAGTTGCAGACTATATACGGGCCATCCCAAGCGAGCCAAACCTCCCCACAACCCCGCAAGCAGTGCCAAGCCAGCCAGCAGCATCAAGGGGAAATTTTTGCGATAGGGGGTGTTGGATTTCATGCTTTTTTAATCACTAACCGGTCGCTTGAAAAACCGAGTTTCATGTTACTAGGCGCCTGTCGGAGAACTGGTTAATAAGATGCGGATGCTTTGGCAATGCTTCGTGCAAGTTTTTGCAGATAATGCATAAAAGTCTATGTTGATGCGCAGAAAACCGCCTAATCCACGTGCTATTTTGGGCTTGTCCGACAGGTTACTAGGATAATTGTTTAGTCGCGGCGCAATTTGCGGTAAGTGATGCGGTGTGGCCGGTCGGCGATAGTACCTAAACGGCGGCGGCGATCTTCATCATATTCGCTGTAATTGCCGGGATACCAGAAACCCTGGCTGTCGCCTTCAAAAGCCAATATATGGGTGGCTACCCGATCCAGGAACCAGCGATCATGTGAGATGATAACGGCCGATCCGCCAAAATTCTCCAGCGCTTCTTCCAAAGCACGTAAGGTGTTGATATCCAAATCGTTGGTCGGCTCATCGAGTAGCAGCAAGTTGGCCCCAGATTTGAGCATTTTTGCCAGATGTACGCGGTTGCGTTCGCCACCAGAGAGTGTACCGACCTTCTTTTGTTGGTCAGAGCCGCTGAAATTGAAACGGCCGACATAAGCTCTTGAATTCACCTTTTTGGTGCCAAGCATCAAATTATCTTCACCGTCTGAAATTTCTTGCCATACCGTTTTGTCAGGGTCGAGCGTATCGCGGCTTTGATCAACATAGGCCAATTTGACCGATTGGCCAACTTGTAATGTGCCTGCATCTGGTTCTTCCTGTCCGACGAACATGCGGAATAGGGTGGTTTTACCAGCCCCATTGGGGCCAACAATGCCCACAATTGCGCCGGGTGGCAAATTGAAGCTCAAATCTTCATAGAGCAAGTTTTCACCGTAGCTTTTGCTGATATGGTTGGCTTCGATGACGATATCTCCTAAGCGCGGCCCGGGTGGAATGTAAATTTCCAAATCGTCGATTGATTTATCGCGTCCTTCTTGCAGAAGCTTGTTATAGGATTTGATCCGTGCTTTGGATTTAGCCCGCTGCCCTTTGGGTGACATGTTGATCCAATCCAATTCGCGTTCCAATGTTTGCATGCGCGCATGTTCTTGTTTCTTTTCTTCCGCCAGCCGCTGCTGTTTTTGTGCGAGCCATGAGGAATAGTTGCCTTTCCAAGGGATGCCATACCCGCGATCTAGTTCCAGAATCCAGCCCGCAACATTGTCGAGGAAGTAGCGGTCATGGGTGACTGCAATGACTGTCCCGGCATAATTTTGCAGATGCCTTTCTAGCCAGGCAACCGATTCGGCGTCGAGATGGTTGGTGGGTTCATCAAGCAGCAAGATATCGGGTGATTTGAGCAGCAGGCGCACCAAAGCCACACGTCTGCGTTCGCCACCAGAAAGGACGGAAACGGCCGTTTCCCCAGGAGGCGTGCGCAATGCGTCCATCGCCAATTCGAGACGGCTGTCAAGGTCCCATGCATTCATATGGTCAAGTTTATCTTGCAGCTTGCCTTGTTTTTCGATTAAATCGTCCATTTCATCAGGTGTCATGGGTTCGGCAAATTTGGCATTGAGCGCATCAAACGCTGCTAATGCATCGACAACATCTTGTGCGCCTTCTTCAACGATCTCGCGCACTGTTTTGTTTTCGTCTAGCTGCGGTTCTTGTTCAAGGTAGCCGATTGTGTAACCAGGAGAAACGGCCGTTTCCCCCAGGTAATCCTGATCAACGCCGGCCATGATGCGTAAAAGTGTACTCTTGCCGGCACCATTGAGGCCCAGCACGCCGATTTTCGCCCCGTAAAAATAGGACAGCGAAATATCGCGTAAGATTTGTTTATTGGGTGGCACAACCTTGCCAACCCCTATCATCGAATAAATTACTTTTTTGTCGTCACTCATAATGCCTATTATACCGTTTGTTGGTATGTCTATGCTAACTAACTGTTTTGGTCTTGATAATCAGTTGGTCGGCTGGTGAGAAGGTGTATTTGCGAATGAGTTGGGTGCTGGTAACGGCCGTTAATCCTGATCCCGCAAAAATCATTGCCAATACAGCAAATTGATAAATCGATGCATAAACCGGGTCTGACCCCGCCAGGATCATGCCCGTCATCAATCCTGGAATCCATACAATGCCCAATGAGCTTAACGAGTCGAGGCGTGGAATTAAGCTGGCTTGTACGGCCGATTGTACATAGGGTGTTACCGTTACTTTGGGGTCAGCACCCAAAGCCAGCGCCGCTTCTATTTGACCACCATGCGTTTTGACTTCAGCTTGATACCGATCCAAAGCCAGCGCATTGGTGTTCATGGCATTGGCGATTACCATGCTGCCGACGGGGATCAGTGAAGTAACGGCCGTGTCGATCACCCCAAACAAGCTCATTGACAAGATAACAACGCCCGCGCCTAAACCAATGCCAATCAATGAAACCTTAAACGCGCCGGGGATACCGTTGGCACGGCGTGCAGCGATACTAGCGGCAGCGGTGATCATGGCGGCCAAGACAAAGTAGCTGATCCAAAATGGCCCTTGTAATAGTAGGAGCAAGATAGATCCCACCAAAACAATTTGGCCGAAGCCACGCAGCAAGGCAATGATTGTCTCACGCTCGACATGCACCTGACGTTGGCGTGCCAATAGCATCAACAGCAAAGCAAAGATAGCTGCAACGGCCGCTTGCGCGATACCTAAAGCAATGCCTGGTTCAAAGAGTTGATTCAGCATGTAAAACCTCCGAGATGGGGCCAATTTGTACCAGGCAGCCATCTTCCAACAGCAAGACACGATTTGCTAAATGGGCTGCTTGCTCCATATTATGGGTTATGATCAGGCAGGTGAGATGTTGCTGCGCGATGATGCGTTTGAGCAACTCTTCAATATTTTGTTGGGCAGCATTATCCAGGGCTGAGGTTGGCTCATCTAACAAGAGTATGTCTGTGCCGTTGGCCAGCGTGCGTGCCAGCGACACACGTTGGGCTTCACCGCCGGAAAGATGGTTAATGTCACGGTCTGCGAAACCAGCCAACCCAACTTGATCGAGCAAGGCGTTTATGCTGGCATCTGGAAGCTGTTCAGCGCGTTGGGCTGGCCCAAATTGTAAATTATCAGCGACGGTACCTGGAAATAAAAAGGGGGCTTGCATGACCATGCCTACGCGCCGCCGTAATTCACGTGGTGGAATTTCGTGATAATCTTGGTCATGGATAAAGACTGTGCCGCTGGTAGGTTCATCCAGCCGGTTGATCAGGCGCAAAAAGGATGATTTGCCGGCGCCGCTGGGACCGACAATGGCGAGGACATCCCCCTGGTATACCTGGATGGAGATATTGTTGACGAGCAAACGGCCGTTTACCATGCGGCTCAAATTTTTGGTCTGTAAAACGATCTGTTGTTGATCAGGTTTATTTTTCACAAGGATATTACTAGGAGAAAGATGCAATTATAGCGTATGCTGCTTTTTTGATATGATTGGCTAAAACAATCATTCTACGCCATATGGCCCTAAGAAACGAATTCCGTCGAAATGGATTAGATGGTTTGGAGTACTTGCTACCCAAACCTCAGTTTCCCACGATATGTCAGCAAGGTAACGCGATAGAGCACTTCTGGTAGGGAAAGCTGTTACATAGACAATTTTGTTACGAGCAGGAGCAAATAAATCTTCCAGTTCAATGCGTCGTTTAGGATTAACGGGTCCATGACTGGTAACTGCCTCAACAAGTAACAGCCAATCTTTGACTGGGTCGTAAATGATTACATCTGGCATTTTTCCATGAG
>CAYGMR010000367.1:0-2249 GCA_964350725.1 uncultured Ardenticatenaceae bacterium
TATCATGATCTTGAATCATTTGCTGTGTGCAGCGTGGTATGTTTGTCAGCGGCCTAAAAAAGATAGGTTCTTGCTTTTCTGGCACACTGCTAGATAGAATTAGCATCTAGGTAGCAAATGGGTTACATTCCATAAAAGCATTTGGAGAAAGAATAATCATGTCTACATCAAACTCGCCTCTGCAAGCGTTCACAGACTGGATCAATACTAACTTGCAAAAATTGGGTTTTGGCGGCGATACGGCCGTTGCCACCCAGCCAGTTGGCCAAAAACCCACACCTGTTACCAAACGCGTCTCGCTTATCATCCATAACCCAGTTGTGCCGGGCAGCGGCTCACGTAAACTCAACGAGGTGCTTAATTGGGGTGATCCAGATGTTTTGAGTGCTGGTTACATTGCAGATTTGCGGGCAAGCAGCGACGGATATTGCAATTACGAAATTGTCGAACGCATAGAAGTTAATAAGTTTCCGCTCAAACAAGATGGTTTCACCTACAAAGCCGACGAATTTGTTGCTTTGTGGAAAGCCCGTGGTGGTTTTCATCAGCCGGATGCTGTCAATTATGACGCGCTTATCGAGGAGTTCGACATGATTGCCAAAGTCGACAGTGGCAGCATCGATGAGTTTTGGCTCTTTGCTTTCCCCTACGCCGGTTATTACGAATCGATCATGGGTGGTCCCGGCGCGTTTTGGTGTAATGCGCCACCACTGACCCAAACCGCACATGCGTCGCGCCGTTTCATTATAATGGGTTTCAATTATCAACGCGGTGTTGGCGAGATGTTAGAAGCGTTTGGCCATCGTACCGAATCGATCATGAAACACACTTTTCGTAAACAGCGTGGTGACGATAACTTATGGCAGCAATTTATTCGGTATGATCAAACAGACCCTGGGCAGGCAGAGGTTGGGTTGATGCACTTTGCACCCAATAGTGTGCGCGATTATGATTGGGGTAATAAAACACCTGTGCCCGCTACCTGCGACAATTGGCTTAACTTCCCTGACCTGACGGGCGCGGCACGTGTTGTGACTTGTGCAGATTGGGGTGATGGTGATATTCGTGCACATCATAATTGGTGGTTCCAACGTTTGCCACATATCACAGGCGCAGCCAATGGGATCGCTTACAATTGGTGGCAATATATCGTTGATCCGAACCTGGTAAAATGAGAGGGTAAGATGATTCAAATGCGCAGTGCGATTTTAGCGGTGATTGTTATTGTCGTTTTGGTTGTTGGTCTGATTTTTTATGAAACGGCCGTTGCCCCCGACAAAGAAACCGAAACGCCCACTCCGTATCCGTGTCCACAAGCCACCCCCGAACTGCTCGCCGTTGAACCCGTCACATCACCCACCAATACTGAATCTCAACTAATAACCGTGCGCCTGGGCAACGCCGAAACCATCACGGTTACCACCGAAACGGATGAAGTGAGTGCTCCCGCCACATTTCCTACCGACATTGAATTGCCTCTGTCTCCCCAAACCGTCCATCACCTCACCGTCACAGGCAAAGTGCGTGAAATTCAACAAGGTGACTGCACCTATGGTGGCTACACGCTCAGCACTACCACCGACAAAAACGGCGATCCCCTCATCATCGAAACCCGGTAGCAATCGCAAATGATTCAATATAAGCCGTTACAGAACGTTACCCTGGCAGACTTCGATGCAGTAGCAACCGAGTATCATTCTGACAGTAAATATGTCGTGCAATACCGCGAGAACCAAGAGAGCATCTCATTTAATCTGCACCTCGTCAAACTCAGCCGACCGTATCGCAAAACCTGGGATTTTACGCAGGATACTCTACAGCATTATGGGCAAATTCTCGATCAGGGGTATTCGTTTGGTGCCTATGCGGGGAAGCTGCTCGTGGGATTTGTGTTGGGGGAGTATCATGTCTGGAATGACAGCCTGTGGGTTTGGGAATTTCATGTCAAAGAAGTATATCGAGGTCGTAAAATCGGCAAACGCTTGATGACAACTGTTGTGGAAAAAGCCCAAGCCGCCGACATCAGGACAATCGTCTGCGAGACTCAGAACACAAACGTACCTGCTATTCATGTCTATCGTCGCCTCGGTTTCCGCATTGAGGGTATCGATATCTCCTATTACACCAACGATGATTATCCTGATAAAGAGATAGCGGTTTTTATGAAACGTAGATTGTACAACCCAGAAAGCGATGATTTACTGAATGCTTCCTAACCTGGATAAACCAGAAAAGATTCTGACACGAAA
>CAYGMR010000367.1:2259-6063 GCA_964350725.1 uncultured Ardenticatenaceae bacterium
TCGTGTCGGAAAATTCTTGTACACCGTGCAAGCCTGTCCTGAGCACAGTCGAAGGAATCTCACTGATAACGGACTAAAAATAGGTTACAATATAACTATGTTAAGTGAAACCAGTAAAACAGAACCCGCTTGGGAAGTTGCTAAACTTTTTCCACCACAAGGGCATTGGTCACTTGACGATTACCTGGCGCTTGATGCAGGCACCAATCACTTAATAGAATTCTCTCTGGGAAATATAGAGGTGTTGCCAATGCCATCTATTCGCCATCAGCGCATCGTGCGTACATTGTTCCATTTGTTATTTATGTTTGTACAGAAAAATGCACTCGGTGAAACATTTTTCGCGCCGACAAAAGTGAAGTTGTGGGACAATAAAATCCGCGAACCAGACCTGTTTTTTGTGTCAAATGCTAACCTTGAACGGCATACAGAACAATGGTTTGAACAAATAGATTTAGCTATGGAAGTGATCAGCCCTGATGATCCCGGACGCGATTTAGAAACAAAACGGCGCGAATATGCTCAAGCAGGCATATCTGAATATTGGCTGGTTGATCCACGCACTGACGAAATTATGGTGATGACGCTTTCTGAAGGTCGTTATGTGGTTCACGGGGTTTTTGGCGTTGGTGAAGCGGCCGATTCTGTTCTGCTGGATGGATTCACGGTACCGTTGGTAGATGTTTTTGCCACAGATTAACACAGATTTTCACGGATATGAATCATCATCTGTGTCAATCGGGGATAATTCGGGGCAAAAAGAAGATAGCCTTACAAATTGGCTTGCAGATACCGTGTCATCGTCGTGAAAAGGTGACGACTTGTGTTTTTGCCTTCTTTGATGGCGTGCGAGCGGTTGGGGTAGGCCATCATTGAGAACTGTTTGTTGTGTTTGATTAGTTCATCCACGACAGCTTCAAAACATTGATAATGGACATTATCATCCCCTGTGCCGTGGATCAGCATTAAATTGCCTGCTAACTGTGCCGCAAAGGTGATTGGCGAGCCGTTTTTGTACCCTTCCGCGTTGTCGTCTGGCAAGCCCATATACCGTTCTTGATAGATGGTGTCATAGTAACGCATATTGCTGACGGCGGCGATGGCGATACCGGTTTTGTAGATGTCACCGTGTTTGAACATGAGATTGAGTGTCATCGAACCGCCGCCGCTCCAACCCCACACACCAATACGGTCTGCATCGATATAGTCATGCTGCCGGATAATTTCCTGTGCAGCTGCGGCTTGGTCTGCGGTTGTGAGAATGCCAACTTGACGGTAAACGGATTTGCGCCAGGCAACACCACGCGGGGCGGGTGTCCCGCGATTATCGATACTGATGACAAGATAACCTTGTTGTGCCAGCAGCATATGCCATAATTGACGAGTGCCACCCCATCTATCCAGCACGGTTTGGTTGGCTGGCTCCCCATAGACGAAGAACAACAGCGGATATTTTTTGGTGGGGTCAAAGTCGGGCGGTTTTAGACACCAGCCATCTAACTCAACGGCCGTTTCCCCATCATCTGACTTGATCGGCACACGCAAAAATTCGAGAGACGGCCGTTTTAACCCCAAAACAGCAGCATGTACTTTCTGATTGGCTTCTAACACGCGTATTTGTTCATGATCTGGCAAAGAAATCAGCGAAACGGTGGGGGGCGTAGTAATTGATGAATAATGGTGGAATGCCCATTTTGCGTTTGGTGATATTTGGTAAGCATGTGTACCGGGCATTGAGGCGGGTGATAAACGTTGTGTCAGTCCGTCGCCATTCAAATTGACGCGGTAAAGATAGCGCTGGGTGGCATTGTCTGGCGAGGCGATAAAATAAACCCACCCACCATCTTCATCAATTGTCTGTACGGCGATGACATCATAGGCGCCCGGGGTTAGCAAGGTTGTTTCTTGACCATCGCGGGAAATGCGATACAGATGCCGCCAGCCATCACGATCACTAACCCAAGTGAAGGCTGCGCCATCGGCGAGCCATTTTAAGTCGTTGTGGGCATCGATCCAGGCGGGGTCTGTCTCTGTGAAAATGAGGGTTGAACGGCCGTTGCTGGCATTGCCCAGAAAAACCCTGTTCTGATTTTGCAGCCGGTTGAACTGCTGGATGATGACCTCTTCAGAATTGGCAGCCCATTCCATTTTTGGAACATAATGTTGGCGGGAGTCGCCCGGCAGATCAATCCAGGTGGTACTTGCCTGCCTATCTACGACGCCGATGCGACATGCCGAATTGGGCGTGCCCACTTTTGGATAGGGCAGCGGGGTGAGTTGGGGGTAGAGGCTTGCTGTGTTGTTGAGCATGTAAAAGGGTTCAATCCCATGGGTGTCAAACTGCCAATAGGCGATGCGTTGGCTGTCTGGGCTCCAGCAAAAACCATCACGCAAATGGAATTCTTCTTCATAGACCCAATCGGATGTCCCGTTGATGATGTGCTCGCCCCCGTCGTGGGTGAGTTGGGTGAGTTGGTTGTCGGCGATGGTTTCAACATAGATATTGTTTTCACACACATAAGCGACAGATTGATTATCTGGTGCGAATTTGGCAAACATGAGGGTGGCAGGTTTCGCTTCACCACCAAGTTGGGTGAGAGTTCCGCTTTCCAAATCAAGCAGCCAATAATCGCCGCGTGTATGCAGGCGCCAGACACGTTTTGTATTGGTGAAAAGGAGCAATTGTGATTTATCAGATGACCAGGCGTAGTTTTTGATCTTGAGTGGCTTGTCTGAATGGGTAGGTTTGAGCTGTACGGCCGTTACCAACACTGTACGTTCTCCAGATGGAAGCGCATAACGCACAATTTCTTTGACAGTTTTGTCCTCTGGTGACGGCTCTAAGGTCGTATAACCGCTGTCATCATCCAGCCAACGTGCCGGGCCAAATGATTTACTTTTAAATTCATCTGAATTGAAAATACGATCAAGTGTGAGGAGAGATTTATCTTGCATGCAAGAATTATAGGCGAGACTGCTACAGTTTCAAAGAGAGCACTGAGTTTAACGCGGCGGGCCTAGTTTGATACAGGCACTACACCGAGGCAAAAACCTTGACTTCTGTCGTTAATCGGTTTCCCAGAGCCATTTTTGCTTTTTCTACCTCATAATGTGTTTGGATACCTGTCCAAAACTCAACCGACATACCAAAATAGCGAGCCAGTCGCAATGCTGTATCGGCACTGATACCGCGCTCCTGACGAACAATTTTGTTAATTCTCATGGCTGGAACCCCAATATCTTGGGCAAGGCGATATTGACTAATGCCCATGGGTTCCAGAAATTCTTCTTGCAATATTTCACCAGGATGAATGGGGGGAAAGTCTCTCATAAGTACACCTCAATGATAATCCACTATTTCGACATCATATACACCATCTTCGCGCCAATCAAAACAGATTCGCCATTGATTGTTAATCCGTATACTGTGCTGTCCTATTCGACTGCCTTGCAAAACTTCTAATCGATTTGATGGTGGGACACGAAGATCATTCAGATTTGAAGAGCGATGGAGCATAATCAACTTGCGTTCAGCAATTCGCTGAATATCTTGCGGCAATTTTTTGGAAAAACGGCCGTTAAACACTTTTTCAGCCTCTTTATCTTTGAATGCTCGGATCATAGCAGAGATTGTAAACCCTTTGCGATATTATCGTCAAGGGTTATGCTTGTTAATTTTAGGTTTCCTGAAAAATGCTGCTAGATACTCTCACTTTTCTTCAAGATCGCTTGCACCGGATTTGCCGTTAAATGCCCCTCCCGCAACCCCTCATCAACAATCTGGAAATTAGCGGTTTGGCTGAG
>CAYGMR010000368.1:0-3310 GCA_964350725.1 uncultured Ardenticatenaceae bacterium
TGAGGAAAGTCGCGAGAAATTAGCACAAACGACAGACAAAGAAGAGCGTAAACAAGCCAGGGCACAAATTAAGGCCAGGGAAACACATCAATCTGGCAGCACATTACGCATGGTTGCCCAATTAGAAGCACTCACCGGGCTGGAATCGCGCATTACAATTTTGGGTCATTTGCAGCGCGGTGGTACTCCTTCTGCGGCTGATCGCCTGTTGGCGTCACGCTTGGGAACGGCCTGTATCCAATTGGTTGAAGAAGATAAATATGGCGTGATGGTGGCGTCGCGTGGTGAAGGCTTCAAAGCGGTTCCTTTGGAAGAGGTGATTGGCAAACGCAAGATGGTGCCTTTAGATCACCCCTGGGTTCAAACTGCACGTCAAGTGGGCACTTGTTTAGGTGATTAGGCGCTTACGCGCAAGCATCGACAAAATTTTGCCAATACAATAACCTGGTAAAATAGCTTTTATAAACACGGACGGAAAGGAAATTCTGTCCATGTTTATTTTTTACCAAGCAGCGTCTCGGAAAAAATGTAGGCAATTAAAAGGATACAGATGCAGCAAGTGGTAGGTAAATTAGCCAGGTGAGTAAGGCTACAATATAAAGTCCCCAGCCGGAGGGAATCGCGGAAGCAAGGCTCATTCCAATGGCAGCCAGTAAAACGATAATTTGCAGGGGGGCAGTTAGCAATGTTGTGTGATTGATGCCGCTTACTAATAATATTTGACCCAGGCCAAATAAAACCGAACCGGCAATGAATACACCGGGCACAAGTTTGTGGCTGCCATCAAAAAAGAGTTGGGCGGGTTGATTGACATTTTGTAAGGCGACTGGCCCGATTCCATCGGCTCCCAGACCCGCCGCCAGCAAACTGCCACCTATGGCTGCAAGTGGGACACCTGCCAAAGCCCAGCCGAAAGCAGTTGTCGTTGAAAGATAGGCGCCAATGCAAAAAGTGGCTAGAATGCCCACACCAAAGGCCGCGCCGCTGATGATGTGGCCCCAAAACCAGCGCTTCTTTTTGTTTACGGCCGTTTCTGCCAAGGCATGGTCGTTATAATTGCGTACTAGGGGGATGAGACCAATCCCGATTGTGAGCAGTATTGGAAAGAGAAGCCAAGTGGTTGCATAAAGTTGGTCGAGGTTCATACACGTACAAGGACGTCACCAGCATATAATTCTGTGCCGGCGTCTAATACGGCCGTTTTCACATATCCCAACCCAACCACATCATTGGGGCCAACGGCCACCGCGGTCACTGTGCCCGCTTTTTTACCAGCGGCGGTTAATGTGGCTCCGACTGCGACCGGTGCGTCCAAGGTCAGTTTGCTGAGTTGTTTGGCGAGTTTGCCCCGGCTCTCCATGCGAGCGATGATTTCCTGGCCGATGTAACAGCCTTTGTTAAAGGAAACGTCATCCCATAAATTAGCCTCAAGCGGGATATAGTCTTGGGTGAGTTCATGGCCGAAGCGTGGCTGCCCGGCGGCGATGCGTAAATAGTCGAAGGCTGCCTGGTTGGCATAGGTGAGACTGCTGGCTTGTAATTGTTGTGTGAATGCGTCACGAACGGCCGTTTTACACATCACAAAATAACCATCTCCATTGATCGGGTCAGTGCGATGGAGATAGGCGGTCAAACCACCTATCTCAGCTTCGCGCCAATGGTGTAGTGGCATGTCGACTTCTGGAAAGCCTAACGTTTCGCCGAGAATATGTGCTGCTTGTGGGCCGTAGATGCCGAATACGGCCGTTTCTGCACTAATATCCTGCATGTGAAAATCATCATTAAAAAAGACAAAGCGCATCAAATAACGCGCAATGGCATCCGCATTGTTTTCGCCGGTCAGCGCATAAATCGTATCGCTGCTCGCATAAAGCAAAAGGCGGTCGATGATGCGGCCGATGTCAGTTGTAAGCACGGTTGCTGCCCCGCTGCCGCTGGGCAGCCGTTCTAGTTTTTGCGTGGACATGCGATTGAGCAGGTCGAGCCGTGACTCGCCTGTAATTTTGAGCATGCCCAGCTCGCTGCGGTCGATGTAAACGGCCGTTTGCTGTGCAGCTTGTATCACTTTCGAATCGATTTGTTTAGATAGCTGTGTACTCATAAAAGGTGTCTCCAAAAATCAGCGTTTTTTTACAATCCATTAGCGCTGCCGTTACGCTGCCCAGGGAACAATGTGCCACTTTCCCAAGCCTGTGCAAAACGCTCAATATCCGGCAAAAAACGGGCCTCACGTTTGAAGGTTGTGACAGCGATTATTTCGGCCAATGAATGTCCGTTCAACCATTGATACCGTTTACGATTATTCAGGATGCTTACTGAAAATTGTTGCAACCATTCCTCTAATTGGACACGCACTTGCTGAAAATCAGAAAAAATCTGATCGAGATCACGTCCACGATTTTCAGCATAGCGTTGTTGATCGTAGTATTGCGGGTCTTTTAAGGCATTAAGCAAATTGTCTGGGCGTTTGTTTTGGTCAATGCGTAACATGCCAGTGACCATTTCTGCTTCCCAGGCGGTCAAATTGGCAAGTACATCGGCGATTGTCCAGGAATCGACAGCCCCCTTGAACAATAATGCTTGATCCGGCAAGGGTTCTATGGCCACGAGCAAACGTTCGCGGGAGTTGTCTAATAAATCAAGTAATTCTTCTAATTGGTATCTGGGCATAAGTTTGTAACCATTTGAAATTCGTCAGCGGTCAAAAATAACCACGCATTCATGATTGAATATATTTGTTAGGGATTTTAACACAATTGGAAACGGCCGTTACGCTTTGGTGGGCGATATACAACCATTACTCAAGAAACTGCAATGTTCGCTCGTCGCGATTTCCGAATCATCTAACTTATTAGAGCAAGGACAGCCCCTGCAGGGTCTTGAATAATACAAAAATGACTTGTGCCCATCATGCGTGGCCCATCAAGCACCTGTCCACCTGCGGCTATACATTTTGCGGCACTTTGCTCAACATCAGCTACAGAGACATACATCAACCATAGTGCTGGTAAGTTGGCATTGGCTGCGCGTGCATAACAGATACCCGTCACAGTTTCGCCATCGCCAGGGGAAATGATATCGAAATCGTGATAGTCACCCATGTTGTGGGGTTTGGATTGCCACCCTACAACGTCACAATAAAATTGTTGTATCGCGTCGGCGTCGGGAACGGTTAAATCGTGCCACACGATTTTTCCAATGTTTTTCTTGTTTGTTTCACTCATCATCAAACTCCTTGAATTTGGACTAAGTGATCGTCTAAAAATAACTTTCCGTTTTGTTTGTAGTAACCGCTGCAGCGGTTTGCGAC
>CAYGMR010000368.1:3410-6053 GCA_964350725.1 uncultured Ardenticatenaceae bacterium
AAAATGGTGTTAAAAATATCTGGCTGCTCTGCTTGATTAGATTAGGCACAGAGTTAAGAATGATGTGGGCACCACGCTCTATTTGTTGCTGTGCGGCAACGGCCGTTCCTGCTGTAATCCCCACCCACAGACCCGCGCCACGAATAATGCTGATCGCTTCGTCAATGACAACCTGTACCTCAGGGTGGTTGGGGCCATCGGGGAAGCCCATGCTCATGGAGAGGTCGCGGGGGCCGATGACAAAACCATCGACACCAGCAACGGCCGTTAATTCTGGCAAAACTTTTAACAAAGCAATATCTTCAAATTGCGGCAGCACCATTGTTTCACAATTAGCTTGCGCTACATAGGCTGCCTGGCTGGTACCAGAACCTAGCATGTAAGCTGAAGCGCGGCCTAACCCCAGTCCGCGTTTGCCTGCGGGTGGATATTTGACCGCATCGACGAGCATTTTGATGGATTCGGCCGTTTCCAAGCCCGGCATCATCACACCCATAAAGCCTGCATCTAGATATTGCAGCACCAGTTTTGGATCGGCTTGCCCGATGCGCACCAAAGGCGTTACATCTGCCACTTCACAAGCACGTACCATATGCGCCGACTGATCTGGATTGATCAATCCATGCTCTGTATCGACCATATAATAATCAAAGCCACTTAACCCAATAATTTCAGCCAACATTGGATCCGTACCCGTTGAAATAACACCAAACACAGGTTGTCCCTGTTTAAGCTTTGTTTTCGTTTTATTCGTGCGCATAAAACCTCGATATAAACCCTAAGAATTTGGATGTCAGCACACCCAACATGTTATTTACAAACCTTTAGAGTCTTGCTGATGTTAAAAGTGAAATCGCTTGTTATTGTAGTATAATTACTCGCAATAATATGTAACTAACAACTATTCGACCACCAGACCAAAGACGACTGGACTACTCAAGAGGAACCCATGAAAATAAACTTCTATGCAACTTTACGCCAAATAACGCAAGAGCGCACCATTGATTTTGATCTGCCACAAGATCCAAGCGTGCGTGAATTGGTTGAAATTGTTGTCACACGTTTTCCTCCCATGCGGCGCGAGCTGTTGAACGACGCAGGAGAATTGTATCCGCATGTGCATGTTTTTGTAAACGGCCGTGATGCCCCTTATCTCACCGACGGCATGGACACAATTGTCAAACCCACAGACAAAATTTCCATCTTTCCCGCCGTTGGAGGTGGCTGACGTATGGTTACTGTGGATCGAGCCATACGCGGTATTCCTGTTTGGTTGATGGGCACCTATTTGCAAGAGTTAGGAGCGACACAAGAAACAGACGGCAGTTTTCAGGGCGCTGGCTGGCGTGCCGAAGTCGAGCAAATCGAGGATTTTGCACTTGGCTCGCTGCGCATCGTGCAAATACGTTTTCAAATGACAGGTGAAGATGCGGTCATGGAAGATGTACAGGAACGTTTGGAAAAGAAGCTCTTGCGTGGCGGAGGCTAAGTGAACGAGCCACGAAGAACATTCGAGTAAAATAAAACCGCCAGTATCCAGCAAACAGTAATGCTACACTTTATGCATCTTGATAAGTCAATAAGTAATAGCTGTGTTCACGGCCGTTTTCATCTTTGTCGCGCACAAAATCAGTGACCACATATTGATCGGCAAAGAGGCGTTCAAATAGAAAGCGGGTATGGTTGCGCCATTGTACTGCCAGCTCAAAATCCTGGGCTTTGATTTGGCGAATATCAGATGGGATTTCAACCAATATCAAATTGCCAGACTGGGGATTAATATTGGGCGTCGGCATTGGCAAGCCGGCCGCATTAAATGTGACAGCATTAACCAAAATAGCACCACCACGCAACAAGGCAGTTAAACCCAACGGCCGTTTCTCTTGATTAACACGCCCTTTCACGCGGCTGGTCGTGATCCACCAATCGACTTCAAAGCGATCTGTAGGCAAACCGGCATTAATGCCGCTCAACTCGCCGTAATAGTTGGGCAGATAACGATGGCAGACCGCGCCTAATTTGCCGATATTGAAACGGCCGTTTGCACTTTCTAGGGGGTCATACGTCCAGGTGATTAACCGAATACCGATGCGCATGGCAAATTCACGCTGTGCCAATTTAAGCTGATACCCCACGCTTTGCCCGTGATAGTCTGGCAACACACCGGTCAAAGCTGAATACATTTGTAAACGCGCCGCCGCTACCGGATCGATGCGCGTGTCTAAGCTGGCAACCGTGCCAATCACGCCCAGACTCATCCCCACCATCTGTTCACCAGCGTAGGCACCCAAAACGGCCGCGCCAACATGCTGTAAGCTGTGCAGTAAATGGGCAGGCACAACTTCTTCATCCCCAATTGTCCAGGCTTGTTTTTGTACAAATTCTGCTTCTAAACAGGCTTCCATTGTGGTCAACGGCCGTATCTCAATCATATTTATAGTTTACCTCGGATTTGGTGGTTTGGGTGTCGGACACAGATAACCACAGATACTATTGGAAAAGCGATCATGCGTGAAAATCTGTGCCCATCTGTGGCAAAAACAAGAAGTCAAACAAGGTTAATCACCCCAAATAATTGCATTAAGAGAACCACCATACCGGCGGTGGCCAAAAAAACACCATAAGGCAAAGTCGCTGTGCGTT
>CAYGMR010000369.1:0-6041 GCA_964350725.1 uncultured Ardenticatenaceae bacterium
GCCGTTGGCTGCCGACAGTAATTTGCGTTTTTGGCACAAATATGACCTTGAAGATTCCTTTGATGGCGGCGTTGTTGAAATTTCGATTGATGACGGGGATCATTGGGAAGATTTAGGTGCAGCTATGGAACAAAATGGCTATAACGGTCAACTGAATGCGTCTGATAATCCATTGGCCGAACGTGAGACCTTTACCGGTGATAGTGGCGGTTACATTGAAACGATCGTCGATCTTTCAGCATATGCGGCAGAAATGATGCAAATTCGCTTTCGTTTAGGCACGGATGATTTCATTGCTGCCAATGGCTGGTTTATCGATGATGTCTCGATTGGCTCCTATTCAACAATTGTGAACAGTGCCTACAGCGATGATCTGATTAGCAATCAGGTCAGTACCTTGGTGGCTGATGCCAACACGGCAAGTTTAAGCTTGACAAAGACAGTCTCAGCTACAGAAGTTACACCAGGGCAACCCCTCCTGTACACACTTACCTTGCAAAACCAGAGTACATTGGGTGCAGCCGGGATAGTTATCACTGATACGTTGCCAGCCAACACAACCTATGTGCCAGGTTCGGCGACAAATGGGGCTGTTTTTGCTGATAATATGTTGACCTGGTCAGATGTTTCTGTGCCTGCGAACTCTGAAATCGCACTCAATTTCACAGTCCAAGTGGATTTAGATGCCGTGCCTACGGAGATCGTGTTCTTTGATGCTATGGAAAACGGGGTTGGCATTTGGTTGGTCTCCCATGATGAAGATGCGGCGCCGGTTGATTGGGTTTTGGATGATACGCATCCCTATCGTGGTGACGATGCTTGGTTTGGCGAGAACGTCGCTGTTGAAAGTGACCAATACTTAGTTTTGCCCATATCTGCTCCGCTGGAAGCGAACAGCAGTTTGCGTTTCTGGCATGCGTATGATTTGGAGGAGATGGTTGATGGTGGGGTGGTTGAAATTTCTATCGACGGTGGCACAAACTGGATTGATTTGGGAGGGGCTATGATCCAAAATGGGTATGATCTTTTGCTTGAACCTTCTGACAATCCACTGGCTGATCTAGCAGCTTTTACGGGTGCAAGTGATGGTTATGTGGAAACGGCCGTTGATCTCAATGCGTATGCGGGTGAAATTGTCCAAATTCGTTTCCGTCTGGGTACAAATGCAAGCGAGGCCGCTGCTGGATGGTGGATTGATGATGTGTTTGTGGGCGTGTTTACGGCCGTAGACAATATCGCCTATGCCAACGGAGAATTGGTTAGCAATACCGCACGCACGTTTATCAATGCCTTGCCGCCTGAAGAAGATGGTTATCGCAACTTCTTGCCCATTGTGAGAAAACAATAAAGCCGGCAGCGTATGGAGAGATTTGTCAACTTTAGTTGCTAACTTTAGAGAGAAAAGTTGACAAATCTGCTTTAAGCGATGGTCGAATTACTGAGCCATTATTCGTCGTAAGGATAAAGCATCATTACAACAACAGATAACGTTCATCAAGTCATAACTAAGACATTTGCGGCTGAGCATGGGCGCGTTTTGGCAAGCTTGATCAATTCATTACGAGACATTGATTTGGCTGAGGATGTGTTGCAAGAAGCAATGCTTGTGGCTCTTGAGAAATGGCCTGCTCGCGGAATTCCGCGCAATCCAGCTGCCTGGTTGACAACCACAGCCAAAAATAAAGCAATTGACCGTCTGCGTCGTCGTACCAATTTCGAGAAAAAACAACCCGATCTGCAAATGCTGGGCGAACTTGAAAGAGAGTCGTTGGACAAAAAAATGAGTGATCCGATTCCCGACGAGCGCCTTAAACTCATATTCACCTGTTGTCACCCCGCATTGGCTCTTGAAGCCCAGGTTGCCTTAACTTTGCGCACGTTGGGCGGACTGACAACTGGCGAGATTGCACGCGCTTTTCTGGTCACAGAAAAAACGATGGCACAGCGTCTGGTGCGTGCCAAACGTAAAATCAAAAAAGCTGGTATTCCTTATCAAGTACCACCGCCTCATTTGCTGCCAGAACGGTTGGATGCTGTGCTGGTTGTGATCTATCTAATTTTTAATGAGGGTTATTCAGCCTCTGAAGGAACCGTGCTTATCCGGGGTGATCTTTGCATGGAGGCGATTTATTTGGGTCGTGTTTTAGTAAAGTTATTGGAAGATTCGCCAGAATTGGAACAATCATCGGAAGCCTTAGGGCTGCTGGCATTGATGCTTTTGCATCATGCTAGACATGCGGCGCGTGTGCATAACGAGGTCGAACTTGTTTTGCTCGAACAACAGGATCGGACGTTGTGGGATCAAACCGCGATTCTAGAAGGGCAACAAATCTTAGACCGGGCGATTGCTTTGCGGCAGCCTGGTCCTTATCAGATTCAAGCTGCAATTAGTGCTTTGCACAGTACGGCTGCAACCTTTGCCGAAACTGATTGGCGGCAGATCGCGCTTTTGTATGATCGACTTTATGAGTTTAATCCTTCGCCTGTTGTCGCCTTGAATCGTGCTGTGGCCGTGGCGATGTCAGCGGGACCCTTGCAAGGATTGATGCTGTTAGACCAACTAGAAACGGCGCATGATTTCAGTGGCTATTTGCCTTTTTTTGCGGCGCGTGCTGATTTTTTGCGGCGAGCTGGTTGGTTTGATGAAGCGCATACGGCTTACACCCAGGCCTTGGCGCTTGCGGAAAATGATGTTGAATACAATTATTTTGCGCAGCGATTGTCTGAAATCAGTGCTCGCAGCCGTTGATTATTGCAGCAGATTTAGTGTAAACTGTTATGTTTGATGACAAATTTCGTGTAATCAAAGAAAAAATATTTGTTACGTTGGCTCAAACCGGGTTGGGCAGGGTGTCGCCTTTGTGGCTTTCGTTGATTGGGCTGTTGTTTGGGGTGGCAACGGCCGTTGCGCTCACATACAACCTTACCCTCATCGCCTTTATCCTCTGGTTCTTCAATCGGGTGTTTGATGGCTTGGATGGCACGGTGGCACGATTATCTGCCACGCAGTCTGATTTAGGTGGCTATGTGGACATCCTGGTTGATTTTGTTGTCTATGCGTTGGTTCCGATTGGTTTGGTTTTGGGACGGCCGTCGACACCTGCATTTATCGCTCTGATCTTCTTACTCGCAACATATTATGTCAATGCGGCTTCGTGGATGTATTTGTCAGCTATTCTCGAAAAACGCAGCCAAAGCCAGAAAGGCGAATTTACCACAGTCAATATGCCCGCCGGCTTGATTGGTGGTGCCGCCACAATCCTTTTTTACAGCCTCTTTATTGTTTTTCCTGACTATTACATACAGCTATTTGTTTTGATGGGAGCATTGGTGCTTGTCACTATTTTGCAGCGTTTATTGTGGGCGGCACGTAACCTGTAGCCAAATTGTCCGCCACCCAAATCGGGGAGCAAAACCTGATTTATGATGACGGCACAGGGGGCTTGTGTTTGTCGCGATCGCGCAGCGTGGTGTAAATATAAACTGGACCACCAAGCAAACCAGAGAACCGTTCAAGGCCAAAAACCAGTAACGTTAATGCAATTGCCTCTTCAGGGGATAGTCCAGCACCAGAAAAGAGCAGCGGCGCGGCAAATTCACGTACGCCAAGTCCCCCAATTGAAGGTAGCAATAAAGTTAAGGAAAGGATCGGGACAACCAATAAATAATACGTGTAAGGAATATCAAAACCAAGCGCCAAACCGGCTGTTTTCCACCACGCTGCTTGGATTAAATTAAACAGAATTGAAACCAGCATCGCCCCGCCAATCGCACGCCAACCACATTCATCGACAGCACGTGTGAATTTATCAATAAAGCCATTGCCAGCATCGGCGATTTTTGTTGGCAGCCAACGGGCAATTAAGCGTAGCAAGCTGCCTTCGAGCAGCACAAATCCGCCAATTAAACCAATGCCACAAACAATGGCAACCATCCAAAATAACTCTTGTGGGAAATCTGCTGGTCTGAAGGGTAATGCAACCAGAGCCAACGCGAAAAGCATCATTAAACCGGTCATGCGGTCTACGATGACTGAGCCCGCAGCAACGCCTGGGTCAACCTCGCGGGACGCTTCAACGATGCGTATCACGTCACCACCAAATCCCGATGGCAGGAAAGTGTTGAAGAAATTACCCACGAAGTAAAGTTCTACCAAGCGCCGAAATGGAATACTGGCATGTAGGCCGCGCAATAATATTAGCCAACGATAGGCACGTAAAACCAAGCTGAAATTGACCAGCAAAAAGCCGACCAACACCCATGCCCAATTGGCTTGCACGAGAATAAGGCCGATTAACTGCGGATCGAAGCGTGTTAAGACGATGCCGAGTCCCAGGATGGTGATGGCGAGCTTGAGTAAGGTTGACCAATGTTTACGCATTAAGCGTGAATTTTAGTTCAAACGGTTAAACAAGCCAATATTGTGGGGTTGCGGAGCAGGGCGTTTATAGGCTTCTTTCGCCACGAATCACACGAATTGCACGAATTTTAAGCATTGAAACCATCCAAATTCGTGTAAATTAGTGAAATTTGTGCCAGTAATCTGTAGTATGCAAACGCTCTAGGGGGCAGAGTTGCCGGGTTTAAGGTTGCAAGGAGGGGGAACTCTGCCCCCTGCTGCCTGCCACTTCTGCCATTGCCACTTTACCACTTTGCCACATATAATCTGTGTCCTATGACATTGCAACGCAAATGGATGACTTGGACGGCCGTTACGGCCGTACTCATTTTCTGGTTCCTGGCCTTAAACAGCCTGGTCGGGGACAGCCCCACGATGGACGAGCAAAATCACATCGCACGCGGCCTAGCTTTTTTACGTACTGCTGATCCACGCTTGAGCTTGGAACATCCTCCCCTTGTCAATAGCCTGAGCGCCTTGCCCTTACTAACCATGCCAGAAATTGAATTGCCACTGGATAGTCCTAGCTGGCAGCGGCAGCCGCCTGATGTTTATTGGTATATCTTTGCCGAGCAAATGATGTGGGAGCTAAACCGGGATATAAACATGAATGCCATGGTTTTTCTGGCGCGGTTGCCCATCGTTTTTTTGACTTTAGGCTTGGCACTGGTTGCTTTCCATTTTGCACGTGAATTATGGGGATTGTTGGCGGCTGGGTTTGTGTTTTTATTACTTTTATTTGACCCCAATATTTTGGCCCACGGCCGTTACGTGACAACCGACATGGGCGGCACCTTGTTTGTGCTGCTGGCGACTTTTATGTTGTGGCGTATGTGGCAACGGCCGTATCATTCATGGTCGCGTTGGTTAGCAGCAGCCATCGCCATGGGTCTGGCGTTTAGCAGCAAATTATCAACCCTCGTCTTTGTCCCCATTTGGATCATTCTGGCGTTGTTGCCTTTGTATGCGCCTACAGGATCGAATTGGCGTGCGGCTGGTCGTCGTTTGTTGGCTCTGTTGAGCGCGGGTTTGAGTTCGATCTTACTGGTTTGGCTGGTTCGTTGAGCGATGCCGATTACCGCTAGAATAGAATAATTTGCCAGAACAACGGACAATAGTGAAAATATGGACTTTCGCCGGGTTATCCCGATCCACAATGAGCAAGCTAGCAGGAATGGGGCACTCCAAATAACCAACTGGCGCCAAGTGTTCATTGTTTGGAATGGGGTCTCCATTCCGGATGGTAGCCATTTAATGTGGTCAATCGCCCGCATCGTCCATGAATTGCCTCGATCGACAAATGTCCACGCGGGATTTAATGTTTGAATAAACACGTAACCAAGAAACATGATTCCGATCCAATACAAAGGCCACCGCACCAACTTGCGATGGGGATACAATTTAAAATCGGGTCCTCGGGTCAGTTTGTTTGAATAGTGTCTAGGGATTAAAGCAACAAGCATTCCCACCACACAAAGTCCCAAGCTTGCCAATTGAGCCCATGGTCGCATGCCGCCTAACATCCAAGGCAACGAACAGATATTAATCGCTACGATCCATACCAACGTTTTTTCCAGCGGATGCAGCGGAGTAGAGGCGCGGCGGCCACCGCGGAATTCTCGTAGTAGCTGGTCGGGTGGCG
>CAYGMR010000370.1:0-6040 GCA_964350725.1 uncultured Ardenticatenaceae bacterium
TCATTCTTGTGCAGGCAGGAATTCATTCTTGCGAATTGTTTTACAGAATTTTGACAAAAAAAACGCCCATCCTGCTTTATGGCAGAGTGGGCGTTTAGGTAATTCACAAAAAATAATTTGAGCAAAAACAACTGTAATTTTGTGAATTCCTCAAGGAAACCGCGATTTTACCATCAATTTATTTCAAGAGATTTCTCGCGGTTTATCTAGTCATTAACTTGTTCGGCGCGGTTTTTAGGCAGCGGCCGTTTCTAGATGTGGCTCGATTTGGGCGACGATACGGTTTTTGGGCAGTGCCCCTGTGACGCGCTCGACGACTTTGCCGCCTTTGAAGAGCATCAAAGTGGGGATGCCGACGACACCGTAACGACCGGGGACAGCTGGGTTGTCGTCCACGTCTATTTTGCCGACCTTCAAAACGCCATCATACTCGGCAGCAATCTCTTTCACAGAAGGGGCAATCATGCGACATGGGCCACACCAATCGGCCCAGAAGTCAATCAACACCGGTTGCTCGGAATCGAGCACCTCACTCTGGAATGTTTCATCAGTAATTTCAATTGGCTTAGCCATATAAGTTTCTCCTTGCAATATTTCAAATCAGTTTCATTACAATAGATGTCTTGATTTGTGGTATTCTTACCTATAGAAAATTTTAGTTAAAATGTAGTAGAAGTGTAGCCATTGGCGAATGCATGTCAAGGCATTTGTTATGGTTCTAACAGGTTTACAATATACCCAATCGGAGGGACGTAATATGGCTGATGAAAGTACCCAAGAAAAGGAGTTGTTGATCACAAACGGCCGTTTAGTAACCTGGGGCCAACCGAATGAGATCATTGAGAATGGGGCGTTGTTGTTGAGAAACGGCCGTATTGCCGCTATGGGTTCAACAACCGAATTGAGTGCCCAATATCCCGATGCCGAGCAACTAGACGCTCGCGGACAACTGGTGATGCCCGGTAATATTTGTGCCCATACCCATTTTTATGGTGCATTCGCACGCGGTATGGGCATTCCAGGTCCGCCCATGAAAGATTTCCCAGACATTTTGAATCGTTTGTGGTGGCGGTTGGATCGTGCGTTGTTGGATGTTGATGTCAAATACAGTGCCCTGGTTTGTCTGGTTGATGCCATCAAACATGGCACAACCACGCTCATCGACCATCATGCCAGCCCCATCGCCATTGACAGTTCATTGGACCAAATAGCTGATGCCGTTGAGACAGCGGGGGTGCGCGCCGCATTGTGTTATGAAGTTTCTGATCGCAATGGACCTGAGGGAACCCAGGCCGGCATTAGCGAAAACTCGCGCTTTTTATATTCATTACAAGATCGCGATGGCGATTTGTTGGCCGCGACTTTTGGTCTACACGCTTCGCTTTCGCTTAGTGACGAGACCTTAGCAGATTGTGTCGCTTCTGCTGCGGAAGTGGGCTCCGGCTTCCATATCCACGTAGCCGAACATGAAGTTGATGAGTACGATTCGCTCTACAAATATAACAAGCGGGTCGTCCAGCGGTTAGCAGATGCGGGCATATTAGGGCCAAAGAGCTTGGTGGCACATTGCATCCACATCGATCCCGCTGAAAAAGCCTTGTTGCTGGAAACCGGAACTTGGGTAACACACCAGCCGCGCAGCAATATGAACAATGCAGTCGGTGCGGCAGATGTTGAAGGGATGCTGCGCATGGGCATCCCGGTCTGTTTGGGCAATGATGGTTTTAGCAATAATATGTGGGCGGAATGGAAAACGGCCTACTTGCTGCACAAAGTGATGCATGGTGATCCACGGCGTGCCAATGGCATGGATATTGCCCAAATGGCGATTTATAACAACGCGGCGCTGGCGAATATGTTCTGGCCAGACTTGCCGCAAGGGCGTTTGGAAGTTGGTGCGGCGGCTGATGTGATTTTTGTCGATTATCACGCCACGACGCCGCTTTCGGCGGGTAATTTGCCCTGGCATATTATTTTTGGCTTCGAATCCAGTGGCGTAACCACGACAATTGTTGGTGGCAAAGTCTTGATGTTAGATCGCCAATTGTTGACCTTGGATGAAGCCGAAATCACTGCACGCAGTCGTGAACTTGCGGGTGAAGTGTGGCGGCGCTTTGAAGAGTTGAGCATATAAAAATTTGAACCACAGAGGGCACAGAGCGCACAGTCTTTTTTGCTTTTCTCAGTGCGCTATGTGTTCTCTGTGGTTAGACTTGAAGGAGTAAGTTTTGAAAATCGCAATTTTAGGTGGCACTGGTAACGAAGGTTTTGGCTTAGGGTATCGTTGGGCTGCGGCCGGGCATGAGATTGTCATTGGTTCGCGCAAAACAGAAAAGGGAGCAAGTGCAGCGGTTGATTTGTTGGAGAGATTGCCAAATGCCCAGATCAGTGGCACCAATAATTTGGAGGCCACACAGCAGGCGGATGTGGTTGTTTTGTCTGTGCCATATTGGGCGCAGGAAGGCACGCTCGACAGTGTCAAGGAAGCCTTAACCGCTAAATTATTAATCACAGTCGTGGCACCATCCGGCGAAAAAAAGTCGCGGGTGCACCGTTTAGAGAGCGGTTTGTCAGCGGCGGAAGAAGCGCAAAATCAGCTAGAGGGTATTACCCGTGTCGTGGCGGCTTTTCAAAATATCGGTGCGCATCATTTATTAGACTTGGATCATCAGATGGATTGTGATGTGCTGGTCTGTGGAGAGAAGAAGGCTGACAAACAAGTGGCGTTGCAATTGTGTGCGGATGCGGGTTTGCGCGGTGTGAATGCCGGGGCTTTACAAAATGCGCGCGCAGTGGAAGAGTTAACGGCCGTTCTCATCGCCATCAATATTATCAACAAAGTCAAAAGCGCGGGCATTCGCATTACTGGCATTTAAAGCTGGTTAGCTGAATACTATTTTTATGGCACAACAATTAACGTTTACGGCCGTTCCTAATATCCCACAAGTACAACCCGGAGATGATTTGGGCGAGCTGCTTAAAAAAGCACTACGTGCTGCTGAAATCACATGCCAAGCCGGTGATGTGTTTGTGATCGCGCAAAAAATTATATCCAAAGCTGAAGACCGTTTTGTCAATTTAGCGGATGTGGTTGTGGGGCCTAGCGCACTGGACGTTGCGGTACAAACCGACAAAGACCCACGCTTAGTTGAATTAATTTTGCGCGAAAGCACAACGATTTCGCGTATGAAGCCGGGGGCATTGATCGTGCGCCACCGTTTAGGCTTTACCAGCGCCAATGCCGGTATTGACCGTTCGAATGTCGGGCCGATCAGTGAAGATGAGACGGTCTTGTTGCTGCCGGTTGATCCTGATGCATCGGCTGAAAAGCTGCGTGTGGCGTTAGGTGGTGAAATTGGTGTGGTGATTAGTGATAGTCATGGACGGCCGTTTCGTTTAGGCACAGTCGGTGTGGCTATCGGCGTCGCTGGTATTCCCGCTTTGTGGGACCGGCGCGGCGAACCTGATCTCTATGGTTACGAATTGCAACATACCGATGTTGGACTCGCCGACGAACTGGCTGCTGCGGCTGGTTTGTTGATGGGCCAAGGGGCCGAAGGAGTGCCAGTGGTGTTGGTGCGTGGGTTGGATTTGCCTGTGGTAAACGGCCGTGCTACCGACCTCGTGCGTCCCCCTGAACTAGACCTGTATAAATGAGAGGTGTTCAGGGTGTTGATGGTTGATATGGCGTAGTGCGTATCTAGCGGGCATTACGCACTACATCAAAATCTCATTAATCCCTGACAAATACCTCTACCTCAAATCATCCCCGTTCAGCTCACATTCTAGTGTTTGCCAGAGTTTATTATAAGCTTTTAGGCGCGATTTGGCGGCGCGTTTGGCTGGTTTGGTGTGCATACTGGCAACGGTTTTGTGCTGCCAGTCACTTTGATCGGAACGTTTGATGATGGCACGGATGTTTGTGAGGGTTGTGCCGGCTAATGATCCCCCTGTCCAATGGAATACGGCCGTTAAGCCAATCTTAGACAACTTGTCTGCATCCCACAAAATCATGGCCTCAAGTTCGGCCAATGGCTCATCTCGCCACAGTCCCATATGCATCTCAATTGCATGGGCTACGCGGTCAATTTTTGATTTGGGAAAAGTGGTCTGGGGCAGAAAGGAGCGTGCAAATTGTGCGCCAGCCAACGCATGATTCTCGCGTGACTCCTTACGCACGTCATGTAACCACGCGGCCGCCTCGACCACATCTTCATCAGCACCGGTTAAAACTGCCAATCGTTTTGCCAGGCGCACAACGGTTGTGACATGTTCCCAGCGGTAATTAAACGACACAGCTAACGATCCATGCCGGTTGATTAATTCTTGCTCTGTCGCTGAGAGCATGACTGCTTTGACGTCTTTACGCCAGCTATTTCTTTTTTTTATTCGTTTTTTTTCTTTCACGGGATTGTAGTAAGAAGTTTATCCTTAATTATTAAATATCACGGGTATCATTGTTTGGTACGGCGCAATCAGGATGATTTCAAATAGTTTGGGCCATAATTTGCCCGTCACAAAGAGCCGTTCCCCACTGACATCATACGCAATGCCGTTAAGCACATTGGCGCTGTTGGCTTCCTCTGGTGTTAATAATCCGGAGAGATCAACCCAGCTATTGACACGGCCAGTTTGTGGGTTGATGCGTGCAATGCGGTTTGTTAACCAGACATTGGCGAAGATTTCCCCATTTATATATTCTAATTCATTCAAGTCAACAATTGGCACCCCTTGATCTTGTACGCTGATACGGCCGACTTCTGCATACGTCGCAGGGTCCAAAAAGTATAAATTATCGCTGCCGTCACTCATAATCAGATGGGTGCCATCATGTGTGAGGCCCCACCCCTCGGTAGGATAACTGAATGTGTCAAGTTGTGCGAATGTGGTCTGATCGTAGACGAATCCGGTTTGTTCCTGCCAGGTGAGCTGCATGAGCTTGTCGTCGAAACTGGTAACGCCTTCGCCGAAATAGCGCCCATCTAAATCATGTTGTTGTAACACAGTGCCCGTCGTCAATTCCACGCGGCGCAAGCTAGATTTGCCATAAAGCCCTGTCCCTTCATAGAGAGTGTCATCTGCATACACCAATCCTTGTGTGTATGCCCCTGCATCATGTGGGTAGGTGTTGATGACTTCATAACTATAAACCGGTGTTGGCGCGAGTCCAAAATCAAATTCAGCCACACGGTTTGATTGGGCCATATCCTCATTGTCATTGTAGGCGAGAATGGCGTAGGTATGGTTGATGGCTGGGTTTTCGATGGCAGATTTTGTGTCTGAATAGACAATATCATCGGCAAAAGGTGGCTCTAAATCGGCCAATTTTGTGCTTTCATCTGGCACGAAATAGGGTGTGTCATGACGATGCACTTCATAATGTGCATTGGCAAGACGATGGGACCAGGAGAGGTCAACGGCCGTATCGTTTTGACTAATGCTGACTATTGGTGCAGCTGGCGGCGCAAATTGACCCGGTGCCAGACAGTTGCTCATATGCGCAAATGTGCCCACAGCGGCCTTGGCAAACGCTTCATAATAATCGACATTAAGTGTGCTGGGGGCATCTTGTGTCGTGTGGTAATAAGGCGTGAAATCGTCGTAATCTTCAATAGCCAAAATCGCGGGAATGTTTTCATCCCAGAACGATTTGTTATCACTCTGATTGCCCAGGGAAATATCTTCCAAAATTTGCGGTTGTAAAGGCAGATCATAAGCCTCAACCACACCAATAAATGTGTTGGCAATGTTTGTTGAGCCAGGCAACCAACTACGGGTATGCAGGTCAACGATGGGCGCGCCTTCCGCATCGTGGGCGATCATATCTAGATTGAGCACGCCCAAGACATTGTCTCCCGGTGCAATCATGTTTTCGGCATAAACATTACTGCCGAGCAATCCCTGTTCTTCGCCTGTCCAGAAGGCGAAACGCAAGGTGCAATCCCATTCGTATTGACTGAGAAGCTGGGCCGCGAGCAAGTTGGCTACTGAGCCGCTGCCGTTATCATCGGCACCTGGAGCGAGGGAACCGGAGGGCATA
>CAYGMR010000371.1:0-6031 GCA_964350725.1 uncultured Ardenticatenaceae bacterium
CAATGGTGCTGGTTTCTAACGGCACAATACTGCGCACCAGTTCGTTTAGGCGTAAATCTTTGACCACAGTCAGCAGTCCAGCGTGACCAATGCCGTTGACAATATCATATTGGCCTTGTTGAATGGGCAGAGCGGCTTTAGGATTGCCCACATAGCCACGTACTTTGCCAAAACTATTGGCTTCAACCAATATTTTTTGTAAGGGGCCATTGCCTTCAAACTTAAGCGCGACCCGTTGACGAACTTTGAGCAGAGAGCCCATCAATGCCCCGGCTGTCATGGCTTGTGCTAATGCGAATGTTGCCCCTGGTGAGGCGGCATGGCGTGTTGCGGCCTCATTGGCCATGTTGGTTGTTACACACGCAATGCCACGCACACCTGTCTCTTTGGCGATGATGCGAATGAGATAATCGTTCATAAATCTTGCGTAGCCGTGGCATCCTTAGCGCGCCTTAGAGAAGCATGGTAAGGATACCGCGGCTAATTTTTACAATAATAAACGCAGCGGATTTTCCAACAACGCTTTGAGTGTTTGCATAAATTGGGCTGCTTCAGCGCCGTCACTCACGCGATGGTCGGCCGAAATCGTGGCTTTCATGCGCGTGCCAATGGTGATTTCATCATCGACGATGACGGGCACTTTTTTGGCTGAGCCCACCGCTAAGATGGCTGCATCGGGCGGATTGATGATGGCGATGAAATGATCGACATCAAATGCGCCCAAATTGCTGACGGTGAAGGTTGCGCCTTCGACATCTTCTGGTTTGACACGGCCGTTTCTGGCCCGTCCAATCATCGCTTTATTGTCAGCCGCCACTTTCGACAAGGTAGAGGTGTCGGTATTCTTTTGTACAATGGTGAGCAAACCGCCTTCGACTGCAACGGCCGTGCCCACATGAATGCGGTTGTGGCGAATGATTTTATCGCCAGCAAAGGCTGCGTTCAGATTGGGGAAGTCGCGCAACGCCAACGCCGCCGCTTTCACAATCAAATCGTTGACCGTCACCTTTTGTTCATCAGGCAAAGCTGCATTGACTTGTTTGCGCAAAACCAGCGCCTCAGCCATGTCGATATCGGTGGTGACATAGAAATGCGGTACTGTTGTTTTGCTGGCTGCCATGCGGCGACCAATTGCTTGGCGCAGCTTGGTTAGCGGAATTTCTTCACTGTCTGCCGTGACGACCGGTGTGATGGGTGCCGCTGCAACTGGTGCTGCTGCTGCTGGTTGGGCGACAAAGGTTTCGACATCTACTTTACGGATACGGCCGTCTGGCCCACTCCCACTTACTTGCGTTAAATCAATCCCTTTTTCTTGCGCGACCCGTCGTGCGACTGGCGTTGCTTTGACACCGCCAGGGAATTCATCTGAGGATGAAGTCGTTGTTGTCGGTTGGCTGGCTTGAGGTTGTTGCGGGGTTGAAGCGGCCGTGGCTGTTTCTGCTGCAGGTTGTTTTTCGTCTGCCTTTGTCTCGTTTCCATTCGACCCCAGCATATCAGAAAAATCTTCACCTTCTGCGCCAATAATCGCCAGATTTGCGCCAACGGGCACAATTGCCCCTGATTCTTCTAGCGTGTGCAGCAAAACGCCATCAGCCTGTGACTCTAACTCCAACGTGGCCTTGTCAGATTCGATTTCAGCCACAACCTCACCACGACTGATCGGGTCGCCGATTGCTTTCAACCAATTATTCAAAACAGCTTCTTGCATGTCGAAGCCTAGTTTAGGCATCACAATAAATTCAGCCATTAAAGCACCTCTTTCACCGCACTGATCACGCGGTCTACATTAATCAACGCCGATTGTTCTAATTCTTGTGAATAGGGCAGTGGCACTTCATATTGCGCTACTCGTTTGATGGGCGCATCCATATAGTCAAAACCCTCTTCTTGCAGCCTGGCTGCAATTTCAGAACCGACGCCATACGAACGATATCCTTCCTCGACAATCACAGCTTTGAACGTTTTTTGGAATGACTTGAGCACGGGTCCCATGTCTAACGGCCGTAACGAGCGCAAATCAATCACCTCGGCCTCAACTCCATCGGCTGCCAATTTTTCGGCAGCTTCCAGTGCCACCTGCAAGCCTTTCGCATAGGCAACAATCGTGACATCAGAGCCTTCACGTTTGACATCCGATACGCCAAGCGGTACGGTATATTCTTCTTCAGGTACTTCGCCGCGTAGTTGATACAGCGTATGATGTTCGATAAACATCACCGGATCGTCTGAGCGGATAGCGGATTTGAGTAAGCCTTTGGCATCATAAGGCGTGCCTGGGGAGACTACTTTTAGACCTGGAAAATGAGCAAAAATTGCATCTGGTGTATGGCTGTGGGTGGCTCCCAATTGACGGCCGCCGCCACCTGGCGCACGGTAAACGACCGGAGCCTTTATTTGTCCGCCAAACATATAATGTACTTTTGCCGCATGGTTGACGATGGCATCCAATGCCAAAAAGGCAAAGTTTATCGTCATGAATTCGGCCACAGGTCGCAAGCCATTCATTGCTGCGCCGGCTGCCGCGCCGCCAATAACCATTTCGGAAATCGGTGTGTCGCGCACCCGTCTAGGGCCAAATTCGTCGTAAAATCCGCGTGTGACTGCATAAGTACCGCCCCAGACGCCAATTTCTTGTCCCATGATAAAAACAGATTCATCTAAAATCATTTCTTCGCGCAAGGCATCTGTGATGGCCTGCCGCATTGTTATGTATGCCATGATTATGCCTCCACGTAAATGTCGTTGAATAAAGTGTCGAGCGCTGGTAGGGGGGAATTTTCCGCAAATTCTACAGCTTCTTTGATCACCTCGTCAACTGCATCGTCAATTGCCTCTAAATCTGCCCGTTCGGCCGCGCCTTGATCGAAGATGTGACGTTCTAAAATGCCAATCGGATCATCTTCACGCCATTTGTTGACTTCATCTTTGGTGCGATAGCGCAGCGGGTCACCCATGCTGTGGCCTTCAAAGCGATAGGTCAAAATTTCGAGGAACTGTGGTCCTTCGCCCGCACGAATTGCTTCTAATGCGGTTGTACAGGCGTTGTAAACTTCTATGACATCCATGCCATTGACTTGCACACCGGTCATGCCATAGGCAGGCGCACGGTCGATCATGCTTTTGGCAGCGGTTGAACGGGATACGGCCGTTCCCATCCCATATTGATTGTTTTCACAAATCCAGACGACGGGCAAATCCCAGACCCCCGATAAATTCAATGATTCATGATAATAACCAATATTTGAGGAGCCATCTCCGTAATAACACAGCACAGCATTGTCCGTGCCTTGATATTGTTCGGCCAAAGCGATGCCCGTTGCCAACGGTAAATGTCCGCCAACGATGCCATATCCGCCCCAAAAATGGCGTTCCACGTCAGCCAAATGCATGGAGCCGCCACGACCGCCGCTCACGCCAGTCGCCTTGCCCATTAACTCCGCCATCACAAATTTCGGGTCTGAGCCCACAATTAGTGCGTGCGCATGATCACGATATGCTGTGATCACATGGTCGCCAGCTTGTTTGGCCCCAATTGAACCGACCGCCAGCGCTTCTTGGCCGATATAAAGATGTAAAAAACCGCCGATTTTGCCCAGCTGATACAGTTCTGCACAGCGCTGTTCAAAACGACGGACAAGTACCATTTGTTGATACCATTCTAGTAATGTTTCATTGTCCATTGATAAACCTTTTCGTTGCATAAATCTTTTTGGAAGGTGGATAAGATATTGGTAGCTATATAGGTGCTTCGCGACTATTTTATCCGCGCAAGCGGGTATCCAGGTGTTTGGATTCTTGCCTGTGCAGAGCCTGCCCTCATGAAGATGGGGAATGACCCATATAGGTACAAATGTTGTAAAAATAAAAGGGTTAATTATTGTTTGACAATAACCAACTCTTATTATACATCGTTAAAACGATTTTTATAATAAAAATAGACATTTATGTGAGGAAAATAATATTTTCACCTAATCAACTGAAGCGTTTTATCAAGCGTTTAAAAACAGTTTCGTTGGTTTTCGGTGTTTGTTCTGGAATTCTTGTAGGGCTGGATTCCTTAGCTTGTAATTCAGTTTCAATAAGCTCTAAAAGTTCCATTCTCGTTTTTGTAATCCCATCTCCGTTTCTTCCTAGAGTCACAAAAAATTCACAACCCTCTGTGGGCGAGAAATCAACTTCTTGTAGTGTAATAAACCCGAGATTGTATAAATCATGCACAATCAGCCTGAAAGAATGCGGCACAAAACACCACGTATGCAGCCCAAAATTTTTGTTTTCATTAATGACCAAATTCATGCCATCAATTGCACTTTCCAGCGAATGGACAAAAGTGTAATCTCCTGGCGTGTTTTTGTTCCAACCCAGATGACCCGCCTTTGATACGACATTGAGTAAATATTCAACGGCCGTACCTGGGGTGTTTATCGTGGCTTTTTGCAGATGACAATCGATGATTTTTGAAATCCCAGTGATCGGTCTGAAATGGTCAAAACAATAACGTTTATCGGGTACCACTAGAAAAAGCATCCCATCATCTTTCAGGATAGCATCACAATTATTCAGAAAATCGATCAAATCAGGTGTATGTTCAATCACATGCGAGGCAATAATCCAATCATAATATTTGGTTTTGCCAGTCAAGTCTGCATAACTTTCACCCTGCCAAACATAATCCACTTCCTCAATCTCTTCGAGGTTTGTATGCTCATCTTTATATTTGGCGATTAACTGTTCACGATTTAGATAATCAATAATTTCGACTTTGAAACCCTCTCTTTTAGGGGCAATAGGTTTCAAGCCAGCACCAATCTCAATACCAATTCCGTTTTTATCTAGATGTTGCAACACTTTCGCTTTTCGTTTCATGTCATTGCCCTTGAATGAAATGAATCTTGGATGATTAATAGGCCACCTGCTTTCTTGCAATATTCTAACTCAACTTGCATATAGGGAAAAAACAGTGAGTCTAAAAACCAAATTGCATTCTTTACAAGGGTCATGGTTGGGAGAAGCTGCTTTAACATGTTTTTAATAGTTCTTGACTTTTGAATCCGTTATTAATTAGGATTTATTCAATGTTTTAATGCTGTTCAGTGGGTTTTTTTGAATATAGCTGTTTTTCTTTATGGGTTTGGGAGAACATTAATATATGCCTTATGCCGCCGGCAAAAACCAGATATCCTATAATTGGCGTGCAATCTATAAGCAAGGCCACCGTCCAAGACACTGTGCGAACGACATAAGCACTTATCAGGTGTCAAGGTACTTGTGCCAGTTACAGACATGAAGAAATTTGATATGCTGGGTGTCGAATTAGGATTTATCATTGTCTTCTCGCTTTCTTTTATTTGTCTCCCGCTCATGGTTCTAGGGCATGAGTTGGGACATAGTTTTGCTGTTTTAGTTTTAACGCCTTACGCTGTTACCATTAACATGGTAAATCGGGACATGAAAGCCGAGATTTTTTCTATCAGATGGAAGCGATTGAATATCAAATGGCGAGCTTTGCCAGAATTTACCGGCAATTTTGTCTTTAAGGCTGATAACCAAGATATTACCTGTCTCACAACAACACAGCAGATATTGATCTACTTAGCCGGGCCATTGGTAACCTTCCTGTTGTTTATCATTTGTTCAACTTGTGCATATTTCGC
Organism: uncultured Ardenticatenaceae bacterium; assembly: GCA_964350725.1. Lineage (GTDB taxonomy): Bacteria > Chloroflexota > Anaerolineae > Promineifilales > Promineifilaceae > JAACFF01. Next base: position 5,655 of record CAYGMR010000371.1, read on the forward strand.
CGAAGGTTTGCTAGAAAGATTGTTTGCTGTTTGTGCCATATCTCAATTGATTTTGTTTATGGCGACATTTGCACCCATAAGATACCTAATGTGGTTTGGAATACACGCTGGCAAGCTTAGTGATGGGGGGCGTGTGTTTTGCTTGTTGCGAAAACGATCTGAATCTTCCTCAATAGATTGACCTGTATTTTTAACCAAGAATAGTGGATATTCCATCTGGTGATGCAAAACTTTAGGATTGCAATTGTGTGCAATAAAAATTGTGGACAATAAAAAAGGTCGATTGTTATGTAACAATCGACCTGTTACACAAAAGAATTGAATTTTAGATTAAACCAGCCAGTTCTGGCAGCATATGCTAATTTGCGAGACGATCA
>CAYGMR010000372.1:0-6011 GCA_964350725.1 uncultured Ardenticatenaceae bacterium
CGCCAGACTCAAGCAGCATTCATTCAACAACATGGTAATTGGTTTAGACAATTTTGGGCAGCAGATTCATCAAGCAACCAGGTGAGTTTGCCGCTGTTGGGTTGGACGAGTTGTGCGGGTAGTGGGGGCACAACGGCCGTTCCCTCCCCCAACACCTGCCTCACCATCTCTGACTTATCCGCCCCTGCCACCAAGAAAATGACATTTTTGGCTGCATTGAGCAATTTGTAGGTAAATGTCAGTCGCAGTGGCGGCGGTTTGGGTGAATTTGTGATCGCTGTAACTAACTGGTCACTTGGCGTGACCACTTCTGGCTGACCTGGAAATAGGGAGGCTGTATGGCCATCGGGTCCCATGCCCAATAAAATTAAATCAAAACGGGGCACGGCTGCCCCAAGAACAGTTTGCAGTGTGGATGTGTATTGGTGTACGGCCGTTGCTAGTGTGAGGCCAACGGTAGGGGCGGGGTAGATGTTTTGTGGTGGGATAGGCACATGTTTCAGTAAGGTTTCTTGGGCCATCAAAAAAGAACTGTCAGCATCATCAAGTGGTACAAAACGCTCATCCCCCCAGAAGATAATAACTTTTTGCCAGGGAACTTGATCGCGTAATGGCGGTTGTGCCAAGAGTTGGTGTAGAGCACGCGGTGTAGAGCCGCCGGAGAGGGCAACGCAGAAACGGCCGTTTTTTTCAACGGCCGTTCGTGCCAACAAAACGAAATGCCTGGCTGCTTCGGCAGCCAGGGCGGGTTTATCGGGCAGGATTTTGATTTCTAGATTTGTTTTTTTCTTCATTTGCTGTCGAATTATTTCCGGCAGTTGAAACTGCAGGCTACAAGTACAAAGTCCACCTTCGTGGACTGGCTCGGAATAGCCGACGCAGGTCGGCTTTGTATTTGTTGCCCGTGAATTTATTCACTGGGCAGCCGCCAATTTTTATATGTATTAATCAGCCCATTCGTCGATGCGTCGTGGCTAGTAACGGCCGTATCGCTCGCTAATTCCGGCAAAATCGCCTTGGCCAACTGTTTGCCAAGTTCAACGCCCCATTGGTCAAATGAGTTGATTTGCCAGATAACACCTTGTGTGAAAATCTTGTGTTCGTACATGGCAATCAATGCGCCCAAAGTTGCGGGCGTTAATTTGCGCAGCATAAATGAGTTTGTGGGTTTGTTGCCAGCAAATGTTTTGGCGGCGGTGAGCAAATCGAGTTGTTCGCGGCTGATGCCTTGGTCAGCCAATTCTGCGCGTGCTTCGGCCGGCGTGCGTCCTTTCATCAATGCTTCGGTTTGGGCGAAATAGTTGGATAACAAGATGGGGTGGTGTTGGCCCAACGGGTTTTGACTTTGGGCTGCGGCGATAAAATCACACGGGATCAGTTTGGTGCCCTGGTGGATAAGCTGGTAAAAAGCGTGTTGGCCATTGGTGCCCGGTTGTCCCCAAATGATCGGGCCAGTGGTGTAATCGACTGCCTGACCCGCTTTGGTGACACTTTTGCCGTTGCTTTCCATATCTCCTTGCTGGAAATAGTCGGCGAAATTTTGCATATATTGGTCGTAGGGCAAGATGGCATGGCTTTCAGCACCCCAAAAATTGTTGTACCAAATGCCCAATAGCCCCATGATAACGGGGATATTTTCCTCAAGAGGCGTTGTGTGGAAATGTTGATCGACAGCGTGTGCGCCAGCTAGAAGGGCTTCGAAATTATCCATGCCCAGGTAAATGGCAATGGATAACCCAATCGCCGACCAGAGCGAGTAACGGCCGCCAACCCAATCCCAAAATTCAAACATATTTTGGGTGTCGATGCCAAAAGCGGCGACCCCTTCTTCATTGGTGGATAAGGCAGCGAAATGTTTGGCAACGGCCGTTGCATCTCCCGCCTTAGCCAAAAACCAATCCCGCGCCGAATGCGCATTGGTCATCGTTTCCTGCGTGGTAAAGGTTTTCGATGCTATCAAAAACAAGGTCGTTTCCGGATTTAACCCTTTTAAGGTTTCGACCAGATCGGTGCTGTCCACGTTAGAGACAAAATGTACATTTAAACCTGCTTGAGCATACGGTTTAAGCGCGGTTGTGACCATTTTGGGGCCTAAATCGGAGCCGCCGATGCCTATGTTGACAACATCGCTGATTGCTTTACCGCTATATCCACGCCATTTGCCCGAACGGATCGCCTCACTGAATGTGCGCATTTTATCCAACACGCGGTTCACATCCGGCATCACATCTTGTCCATCGACGCGGATGGGGCGGTTGGAGCGATTGCGTAATGCTATATGGAGGACAGCACGATCCTCAGTGTTATTGATTTTGCTGCCATTGAACATGGCTTCAATTTGGGTTGGCAAATCTACTGATCGGGCCAAATCAAGCAGTAACGCCATCGTTTTGTCGTTGATACGATTTTTTGAATAATCAAATAACAAGTCGATGTCTAAAAAATCGTTGCCAAATTGAACCGAATATTGCGCGAAACGCTCAGGATCAGCATTGAATAGGTCGCGCATGTGGCTGGCTGCCATCTCATCCTGATGACTTTGTAAAGCTCGCCATTGTGGTGATGTAGTTAATGAACTCATTTTAACTCCTGGTATGATGACCCGATTTACAAAATCGGGTCATCATTGTGACGCAATTAGTTGTTAGATTATTACTTCATGCGCTTCAAATGTTGTATTTTCCCCGGTGTGGCAACGATAACATCGGTTGCCAGATCGAGGAAGAGGCCATGTTCGACGATACCGGCACGGCCGTTTAGTTGTGTATCAAGTTGGTAACAATCAGCAATCGGCGTGAACGCACAATCTAAAATGTAATTGCCCTGATCGGTCATATATTTGTTCCCATCAGCATCACATCGCACAGATACGGCCGCTCCCAAATCCTGCAAAAATGTGACCTGGGTCTCCCATGCAAAAGGGATCACTTCAACGGGCAGCGCAAAAAGTGTGCCTAGTTGGGATGATAGTTTGGAGTCATCGACGATGATGATGTTGCGACGGCTGGCTTGCGCCACGATTTTTTCGCGTAGCAATGCACCGCCACCCCCTTTGATCAAGTTCAACTGCGGATCAACTTCATCTGCGCCATCAAATGTTATGTCAATTTGGGGATGCTCTGCCAGAGTGGTGAGCGTAATGCCGAGTTCGCGTGCCGCTTCGGCCGTACGCACGGCGGTGGGAATGGCGACAATATCTTGTAATTCGCCACTGGCTAATAGTTCAGCCAGACGACGCACGCCCCAAATGGCGGTGGAGCCAGTGCCTAGTCCCACGACCATGCCTGATTTTATGTAGGATACGGCCGTATCGGCCGCTGACTTTTTTAATTGTTCAACAAGGTGCATAATATCCTTTGTAACGATGGTATGTTTGTGCAATAAGTATTACGAAAACAGAAAAGAATCTATCGAAAGTTAATCGTGTTTGGGAAAACCAATTGAGTTTACGCTATAGAACCGATCAATTAGCTGTTTTATTATATAATAGGCACAAACGTCTGTACCCGAGCAAGTGTAGTCTAAAAAAGGTGCCAACATGGCAGAATATAGTTCTTCGAATCAAAACCTCCAACTCGTAGAGTTATTGAAGCAGTATTTTAGTCTGGATGAAATAAAAGAGCTATGTTTTGGGCTGGGTATAAATTTTGAGAGTATTCCTGGCGAGAATACGATAGATAGTAAAAGTCGCGAATTGGTAATCTATATGAGTCGTCGTGGTCAAATCGATGCTTTGTTACAAAAGCTGCGCACGACAAGACCAAATGTTACCTGGCCAGAAATTGAAGCGCCGGACCAACTAATTTATTTCGAGGAAGATAGAAACTGGACTCAAATTCTTAAAGGTGTTCTCGAAAAATGGGAATCAAATAATCGAGAAATAAAATCACTTTCAAGTACAGCTGGACAAGCTGCCGCTTTTGGTGCGATCATCACAGTTATTGGTACACTTTTGTTTCTAGCGAGGGAAGAGAGCCAAGAACAGCCAGAAATCCTTTTCTTGGTTTTTGTTTCTTTACTTTTTGCAGGAGCTGCTTTTATATTTAGTCAGTTGTGGGCACGTATGCTCATTGCAATTTATTTTGTTGTTGAACAAATGCCAACTATCTTACAAGCTTTTATCATTACAGCGGTTGGTGGCATTACTGGTTATTTTGTGTTTTATACTATGGTACAAACCTATGTGTATAGCTGGGTACCCGCAGTGGTTGCTGGATTGATCCTCGTATTTATAGATTATCTCACTCAAATATTTGAGAGAAAACCGCCCTGGTTGCTGCCATGTCTTTCTGCTTTGGCGACGATGCTAATATCTTATGGGATGCTTGTTTACAGGCAAGAAAATCAATTAAATAATGCCTTCGGTGTAATAGCCAGTGGAACATTCAGCGCTATTTTTATATATAAAGTAGGCAACACCAAATTTATTGCCGTCGATTTAAACAAATCATGACCGCTTCGCCATAGCCTTTCCCTTGAGCTTTCTGGGTATTTACACAAGTCCAAAAACTAGCTTCATTGTCGATCAATTCGTGAATATCGATTTTGTTATTTTCTACTGAATTTTTATTGACTGTAGTAACCAAAACATCAATATCATTTTCAGATTGCGCCTCTTCTTTTGCAAAAAATTGCAATACAAAGACCGAGTTCAACACATCTTCTCTTGTTTCTTCTTCTGCTGATTTTGTCATAACCTTCCCTCACTAAATGATCATTTAACTTCCTATTTAACTAAAAGCCAATTAAATAATGCTAAAATAATACTTTAATTCTTGTCAGCCTAAATGTCAAGCCCCAAAAATAAATGATGAATTAGACACACATTTCCGGGATGTGTTGCAAGCCGCAGCCGACAAGGTTGATTGACATGAATCGCTGCCATCTGGCAACGGCCGTTGCTGATGTACTTTTTGCTGCGACAGGTCAACGCCGCGCCAGTTACCTTTACGCTTGGCATAATTTAGATGAAATGACAAAACTTCAAGACAGAAGACGCGATACGACATCTCCTGTCTTCCATCAAAACCTTAATCCCCGGCCACCAAAGCAAAATCAAATTCACCAACCAGATTGGAGCCGTCACAATCATCACTGGGCAATGTGATCTTGAAGAAATGATTACTATTAGGTTTGCCGATGTAACTCGAAATATCAAACGGCGCAGCGACACTATTGCCGATCACTGTGCCTGCACCAATACATGGATTGAAATAAGGGGAACTGTCGTGCCACACATTGTATGTACCGCCACTACTCCAGTTTACGGTGGCATTGTTGCTGAAATCGAGTTGAATGGTAACGTTGTCGGGAGCCAATGAAACGTCATAAGTTGCTATTTTTAGATGGGCGAATCTGTCATCAAAATAGCTGATCACTGGATATCCATACTTGTTTAACGCCAGCGAATTGTTACGCCCCACCCCGAACCAGTCGAATTCAGAGACGTAGTCCGTAGTAGTGATAGTTGGTTGGCTGCAGGTAATATCATTGCAGACGGCCATTTTCAAGAAGAGATTATACCCGTCAGAAAAGCTGATAACGGGGTAATCATCGCTGGTTAGCGCCAAGGATGTGAATTCACCGACATCCCCGCTGGCATTGATTGTTCTGATTGTCGGTTGGGTGCAGGTAACATTGTTACAAACGGCCAATTTGAGATCTTTATTTGTGGCGTCATAGTAACTTATGACGGGGAGTCCGAAGCTGTTTATGGCTAATGAGGTATGTTGGCCGACGTCTCCATCCCAATCGAGAGTACGGATGGTGGCGCTATCACAAGCCACGTCATTACAAACCGCTAATTGTAAATCTTTGTCCGTCAAACTGTAATAGCTAATGACGGGATAACCGTTGTCATTTATTGCGAGTGAGGAATAGCTGCCGGTGAGGGTTGTGGCCCCATCAACGACGTTGATGGTTGGATTTGTACAGGCGCTATTATTGCAGTGGGCTATTTTTAGATCAGATTCGGTTTCATCGTGATAACTGATGATGGCGTTGCCGCTGCT
>CAYGMR010000373.1:0-5990 GCA_964350725.1 uncultured Ardenticatenaceae bacterium
GTGAATGTCCTGCGTGCCGCAGATGAAGCGCACGCTGCTCATCCCGAAGCCGCGCTGCTCGAGCGTCTGCTTGGCCGCAGCCACGAGCTGCTTGTCGTCGCTCAGACCCAAGTAGTTGTTGGCACAGAAGTTGAGCAGGGAACGGCCGTCGATCGTCACACGTGCGTCCATCGGCGAATCAATTGTGCGGATATTATTATAGAGACCGGCTGCCTTGAGTGCATCGATCTCTTTTTGGATCCAAGCAGTTTTTTGTGGGAGAGTTTGCATCGTTTATGCTCCTTGCTAGGTAGGCAAGTTTGCAAACTTGCCTTACCGTGATGGTTTACATGTTTGTGGGAAAATCAAAAAACTTTGTTTCTAGATTAAATTTTGTGGCCAGGTGTTGGCCAAGTGCTTGCACGCCCACCGTTTCGGTGGCGTAATGGCCCGCAAAAATCACGTTGATGCCATAATCAGAGGCCGCCCAATAGTTAGCATGTGAGGTTTCGCCGGTAATGAAGGTGTCGGCACCTAAACGTTTAACTTCTGCAACCTGATCGGCGCCAAAACCGGAGACGATTGCCAGGCGGCGTACTTCACTCGGTCCATGCGCCAACAATCGCGCTTGCGTATGTAATTGGGTGCTGACATTTTGCAACAAGGTGTTGATAGTTGTATCAACATCCCCTAACACCCCAATTTTGACACCGCCCGCTTCAAACCACCAATCTGTGATGTTCAGGCCAAACATGTTTGCCAAAACAGCGTTATTACCCACTTCTGGATGGGCATCCAAGGCGAGATGAGCGGCATAAAGGTTGATAATGTTGCTGAGGAGCAAACGCACTCTTGCCCCTAGTGGGCCACGAATGGGTTCGACAGTGCGCCAAAAAATGCCGTGATGGACGAGCAGCATATCAGCTTGCCAGGCTGCGGCTGCCTCAATTGTGGCTGGTGATGTGTCAACGGCCGTTGCTATGCGTTTGATATCGGTAGAATTTGCCTCGACTTGTAAACCCTGGGGCCCATAATCCGAGATGGCATTGATTTGTAAATAATCATCTAAGTAAGAAATGAGTTGCGAACGATCCATTATTTATCCCTGTGTAAATTGGATTGTTAACCCGATGGTCGGATTAGCATGATTTTTATTGATTTATTAGTACAGCGTGGGCGTGATATCTCTTCTTAAAATTGTGGTTGCCCACATACTCGGTTTTTTAGTATACTTCAGCCATTATGAGCAGAAATGGCCTGTTGAATGAGCCTGTGCTCATTCTGAACATAAACTTTGAACCGTTACACATATGCAACACGAAGCGTGCGCTGGCGCTTGTCTTTAATGGCAAGGCGGAGATTATCCTGAACGGCCGTGGCATAATCCGTAGCAGTACGGCTGAATTTGAAGTGCCTTCTGTGATTCGTTTGGGGCATATGATTAAACGTCCACGCCCAAGAATACCCCTGTCAAAACGTGAAATATTACGCCGTGATGAGTTTACATGTCAATATTGTGGTCGTAAAGCGCGCCATTTGACATTAGACCATGTTATTCCTCGTCACCAAGGTGGCCCACATACATGGAAAAACTTAGTCGCCGCTTGTATGTTTTGTAATCGTAAAAAAGGCGGTAAACAGTTGCATGAAGTTAATATGCGATTGCTGCGCCAACCTTTTGAGCCGAAGGCAACGGCCGTTTATCGGTTCAGCCAACACGTAAAACAAAATGAAGACTGGGCGCAATTTATTGAAGGTTGGTAACTGTGACTACCGTTTTGCCGCGTTTGTGCTGGCTAGCTCGATAATCTTGTCCAATCCCCGGTCAATAATATCTTCTAACTCTTTTGCCATACTTTCATACGCTGTTAGCGGGCCACCATACGGATCTTCGATGCTATAAGCAGGGCCAACCATTTGCGAAAGTAGAAATACTTTATCGGCATATTCATGGAATTCAAAGCGTAACGCTTCTGCATGACCCATTTCCATACATAAAACCAAGTCGGCTTTAGCCAATTGGGACAAATCCACCATTCGAGCTAAATGATCGCTGATATCTAACCCATATAAATTTTTGGCAACGATGACACTGTTTTGTGAAGCTGGACGTTTTTGTTGTGCCCAGGTGCCTGCAGAACGAACCGTCCAATCAGAAAATCCACGTTTACTTAATCGATCTTTCAAAATTGCTTCGGCGACCGGCGAACGGCAAATATTTGCTGTACAAATAAAGAGTATATGAGCCATAAGTTGTTTAATGCTACCTTTACATTTTAACTTTTCAGCTTGTTAGCATTTCAGGTAATCAGTCAGGCTGAAAAGGCTGAAGTGCTAACAAGCTGATTGTTTATTAAGTTAATCGAATTCTGGCTGGATTAGACCAAAATCGCCATCACGACGTTTATAGAGTACATTGATAGTATCTGCATCAGCATTGAAAAAGACGAAGAAATCGTGTCCTAACAAATCCATTTGATCGATCGCCTCTTCAGTGGACATTGGATGCATGGGGAAGTGCTTGTAGCGTACTATTCTCTGATCTTCGCCATCCTCGCTATCATCGTTTTCATCAAATGGGAGCGGTTCTCCTAAGTCTAATTCGTTGATACCACCGCCGCTGCGATATCTACGTTTACGCTTGCCCCGATACCGTTCAATTTGTCGGAATAGTTTGTCCATCACGGCATCAATTGCGGCAAATAAGTCGCTGTGGCGTTCTTCCGCACGTAAGATTGTGCCCCGATCATCTCTGATTGTTATTTGAGCGATCTGGCGTTCAGCAGCGCTGCGACTGTTTTCAGTGGAGAGGTCTACGCGTACGGAGTTGAGGTTGGGCATATATCTATCTAATTTGCCGGTTTTCTTTTCCACGTAGTTCTGCAATCTTTGGGTCACTTCCATGTTGTGGCCATGGATTGTCAGTTCCATCATCTCATCTCCTTTAGGGTAATTACTCAGGCTATTTGCTCGTGGCCGGTCTCCTGACCGTGCTTTAATCGGGATTGATTATAAACCTAAGTATCACCTATAAAAATTAATAATATTCCTGCATAAGTTTGAATCGTACATTATGCAGTTTGAGCTATACAATAACCGGATACCGTTGTCGCGCCAGCCGTGAGCAGCGCATTGGCGGCAGCAGACATAGTCGCGCCGGTCGTATAAACATCATCAATAAGTATGATCGATTGGCCGGAAACTTGTTGTGGGTTTGCTTGGAACGCACCTTGCATATTGACTAGACGCTCATTGGCGCGCAAGCCTACCTGAGGAGGTGTGTGTCGGATACGCTGTAAGGCAGTTTCTTTCACTGGTAATTTTAAATGCTCACCTAAATGTTTTGCCAATAAAGCGGATTGATTAAAACCCCGCTTTTTTTGCCGCTGCGAATGTAACGGTATAGGCACTATTATACCATAAGGTTTGTTATCTGGGAGCCATGATTCGAGAATGATTTGTGCCAAAGGGGCGGCAAGCGCAAATTGATGTTTGTATTTTAGTTTGTGGATGATTGTTGTGATAGGGCCCTTGTAGGTTAAGGGGGCACGGATGTGGGCTAAGGGAAACGGCCGTCTTTCACAGTTACGACAAGTGGACACAGCCTTTGCTGTCGGTCGTCCGCAGCGTGTACAAATTGTTTTGGAAATCCGTGGCAAATTAGCCATACAATCCACACATAGAATCGCACCCACTTTTTTGCATTGCACACAAATGGGTGGAAACACAAAATCGATAAGCGACCTTTGTAGACGCTTGAACATGAGCTTTTTTACCGTTGTGAGCGTTGCAAACCGATACCAAAAAGTGAAGGCGGCACATTAATGCCGGCGGCACGCATCTTCCACATAAATTTGGGGCGTAATCCGGTGGGTTGTAAACGGCCGTTTTCAACCCCTTGCTCGGTTCCAGATTGCTCAAACCGGAATATCTCATTGGTTGTGATTAAATCGCCTTCAACCCCTAAAACTTCACTAATCGACATAGTTTTGCGTGAGCCATCACGCAGCCGTTCCAAGTGGATGATAAGGTCAATTGCATCACTAACTTGGGCACGGATAATATGTTGTGGCACAGTTGTGCCACCCATTTGTGCCATCATTTCGAGACGGTTTAACGCATCACGCGTACTGTTTGCGAAAACCGTGCTCAGGCTGTTTGCTTGTCCAACATGCAGCGCTTGTAACCAGATTGATGTTTCAGCCCCTTGAACTTCACCCACTATTAATCGATCTGGGCGCATACGCAACGCATTTTCTATGAGGGATTGTTTCGATATTGATGCAGGTGTTTCTTGGGCTTCCAGGCGCACCAGATGTGGTTTATTGATTCTTAATTCGGCCGTATCCTCGACAGTAATGATGCGTTCTTCATCAGCGAAAAAATGACATAGCGCATTTAGCAATGTCGTGCGTCCTGAATCTACATTGCCCGCAATGAGAATGTTTAACCTAGCTTGCACACAGGCGCGTAAAAAGGTGGCAGCATCCTCAGTTATTGAATGTAACTCAATTAGCTTATTCATCGTGAAAGGAACATGACTTGCACGCTGAATAGAAATCGTGGGACCATTTAAGGCAATCGGTGGCATGACTACGTTCACATATGAACCATCTGCCAAACGTGCATTAACAATTGGCGTTTCAGAATTAATCTTTTTACCTAATGGGGCAAGAATTCGACGAATTGTACGTAAAAGGTGGGCATCGTCCTCAAATGCCACCCCCGCCAATTCAAGTTGGCCAAAGCGTTCGATATAGATTTGTTGGGGACCATTTACCAAAATTTGTGTTACGTCTTGTGTATTAATAAAAGGTTCTAATGGACCAAGTCCTAATTCTTCGGCGACAATGTCTTCAAATAGTTTGCGCCGTTCGACCCGCGTGAGCACGATATTTTTTTCAGCTAGAATTGAATCGAATTGTTCTTGAAGCAATATCCGGGCTTCGCCAACAGGCAATGAGTATATGGTTTCGTGGACTGTTTTATTTAGACGTTTGAGTATGCTTCTTTTTAGATCGCCATATGCATCACGAATATTAGGTGTAGGTGAAGAGCGTTTAATTCGCAATTCCTGCAAATCAGACCAATCTTGTGAATTAGATAATTCAGGAGAATTGTTGGATATTTGATTGTGTTGAGATGAATGTGTTAAGGTCACTTTAATAAATGCCGTGCATTTGAAATCTCAGCTAAGGAAGCATCTACAAATAAAATGACAATAAAAAGACGCTTCTACAAAGCAACATTCGATTTAAAACGCTAAGTTAATTACGGATGTTGCCTAAGATTCGCTCATGTAAAAAGCTTGTAGAAATTAGGTGGCGCAAAATAGACTGATGTAAGGGCATAATCCCTGACTAATTTCAGGGCCTAGCAAAACCAAGATCGCGATTACCACTACGGCGACTAATAATAGTACCAGGGCATATTCCACAAGACCTTGGCCTTTTTCATCATCAAAAAAGGACATAGATTCCTCCGCTTTTAATTATGGTTTTCCAAGCGAATCCAACCATGTTGAATGGCGTAGACGGCCGCTTGGGTTCTATCGTTTACTTGTAATTTACGCATGATTGTGGTCATATGATTTTTGACAGTCTGGTGCGAAATGCCAAGGGCTGTGGCAACATCTTTATTGTTTAAGCCGTTTGTAACCATTTCCAAAACTTCCATTTCACGTGAAGAAAGCGGCATAAACTTTTTTCTGCCAGGTTTGCCATAACGCTGCATGCGGGTTTCTAACCAGGCCGCTAATTCTTTTTCATTCATGACCTGGTTATTGACTATATAATTACCTAAATATGCTTCTGTGACTGTTTGGATGAGCGCTTCAGGGGGAATATCTTTGGAGCAATAAGCTGATGCGCCGACTTGAAATGCGTAAATGGCTTGTTCCGTTTCGTCATATCCAGTAATCATGATGACCTTAACTTTGGGGTGACGTGATTTAATCTTTTTGGTTACTTGGAGGCCATTTTCGGTGGGTAAATTGATATCCATAAGAACGA
>CAYGMR010000374.1:0-5982 GCA_964350725.1 uncultured Ardenticatenaceae bacterium
AGTTTGAAAATGCGTTGCAAGATCAGGATGACAAAATCATACGGTGTCACTTGATCATTATGAATCAGAACCCTACAAGGTGGTTCCAGAGCATCTTCCAAATGGGTATCCAGTTGACGCTCAGTATCTTGTTCGGTAATTTGTAACCAGACGTTTTCCATTAATGCTAACCTTCGTGTTCAATTGTACGCTAAGGTTGCCGGAAATAACAAATTGAGCGCGAGGTGGCAGGGTAGCAAAGTTGCACGGTCATTTGCAACCTTGTAACGCTGCTACTTTCCACTCTTGCCCTTTGGCTTTTTTTCGCTTTGGTTGGCCAACCCAGTGTCGGCCAACGGCCGTTGCTCCCTACGCTCTAAATTATTGATACGGCCGTTGACGGCCTGCAAATGCAATAATATTTGTCCAATCGCTTGTTCGGGTGTCAAATTGCCCTGCTCCCATTTTTTCACCACCGTTTCTAACAGATAAATACCCATGCGCCTTTGGCCTCCTCAATTCATGATTATTTTGACTAATAATACGCTAACGCATTAGTATTGTATTTGTTTCCGTATATAAAGTCAAGGAACTGGCAAAAAAAGCTTCCAGGACAATTAATAGTTCCTGGAAGCTATCATTCTAGTTTTCATTCGTATTGAAAATTGGCACGTTCTGCGATGAGGGTCAAATATTTCGAGGTCGAGCGTTTGGGCAAATAGACGCCATTTTCCCATTCGCTGATGGTGGGCTGGCGCACCCCTAATTCGTGCGCAAACTCGGCTTGAGACATGCCCATATGCTGGCGTAAGCCATGAATTAGGTCGCCATCCCACAACACCACATCACCATCACGCTTAACATGATAGGAAACTTTGGTTTTGCGCCAGGTAATTTTTTCATCGGCTAAATCAATGGCGGCCACACGATAGCCCGCATCCATCCATGCTGCAGCTTGCAAACCGCCACGCCGATTGCTCCACCAAACAGATTGTAAACGTGCTGAAGCCGGCAACGGCCGTTGCAAAATCTCTTCTATCTGTACAAAGCTCAACGTAACCTTTTCTGCAAGATTGTTACGTAAATATTCAAATAGTGGCCCGTATTTACTACCGGTTTTCATGGACTATCCTATTCAAGAACTGTCTCAGGCGTTTTCAACGTAATGCGCCGGAAAGCTTCAGCGTAATCAAAGCCGACCTTCTTACCAGTCCCTGAACTCCATTCACGTATCATATCAGCCGGATCCCACTCACCGAGTTGGCTAGCATGTTCACGCAATGCCTTAATCTTTATGTCAATTGTATCACTAATATCAACGTAGTAATCTGGCTGACTTGAAAAGGAAACAAACACAAATGAAACTTTATGCCCAACTAACCCTTCTGCGGCTAAATCAGGATAAAGCAATGTCATTTCAGCCGCTGGAAAAACAGCATCCAATGCCGCTTGGCCAGCAGCGCGGTGATCAGGATGATTAATGTAGTTATCTGCAGGGAAATAATTTGTGGGATCCCCACAAACGACTGCATCGGGTTTAAATTTGCGAATCAAGCGCACAAGCTCTTTACGCAATTCAAGTGTTGGCTGTAAAAAACCGTCATGATACCCCAGATAGATACATTCGTTGACGCCCGCAACTTTTGCAGCGGCCGTTTGCTCAGAACGACGAATTTCGGCCAGCTTTTCCGATGTCATGCCATCTTCATGGCTGCCAACATTACCATCTGTGATGACAACATAGACGATTTCGCTGCCATTTTTTGCCCAAAGTGCGGCCGTACCGGCAACACCAAATTCAATATCATCAGGGTGCGCAAAAATAAACATGGCGCGTTTAGGAACATATGCTGTGGTCATAATTTAAGTAATTCTCCGATTTTTCCTCATTATACAGAAGGAAAGCTGATTTGTGCATATTCTAAATATATTCAAAATGTTATGTGGGATGAAATTGCAGCACAGTCAGAAAGGCTCACCAATAGAGGCTTGCCAGATTACAAGCATAAATTTGAGATTCCTTTCTATGACAAAAATGTGCTAAACTTCATGAGATTCAATAACAGAGATTGCACTATAACAATTTCGGAATCATCGAAGAGGCGATTTGCGCTTTGGCGCTCCACAATTTAGTATTAATCCACTCGATCTTAAAAAGGGCACTATATTTGCACATTTCGCATAATTGTAATTTTCAGCCACAAATTAGCACAGATTATGAATTAAATCCGTGAAAATGCTTCGGTGTCACTCAGCACAAGCCTGCGTTAATCCGTGGCAAAAAGAAAAACTGCAAAGATAGTGAAAAGGGCTAAATCCATGACCAATTGGTATTATCTTGAAGCTGATCAAGTTGTTGATGAGCTGCAAACAAACCTTGAAACCGGCTTATCTGATACAGAAGTTAAAAGCCGGCTTGAAAAATACGGCTTAAATGAACTCGTCGATAAAGGCGGTAAAAGTCCCTGGCTGATGTTATGGGACCAACTCAAAGAATTAATGGTCATCATTTTGATCATTGCGGCTGTTGTATCATTTCTCCTCGGAGAATATGAAGATGCGATCATTATCATGGCAATCGTGGTTTTGAATGCAGTCATTGGCTTCTCACAGGAATATAAAGCCGAACAAGCTGTAGCGGCTTTAAAAAAATTAGCGGTTCCCACTGTGCAGGTACGGCGTAACAACCGCACAGAAGAAATTTCTGCGCTTGAGTTAGTGCCTGGTGATGTGGTTAAGCTAGATACAGGCAGTTTGGTTCCTGCCGACGGCCGTATCGTGGAAAATGCAAATCTAAAAATCGAAGAATCTGCGCTTACGGGTGAGTCAGTCGCTGTTGATAAAGATGTAATCCCATCAGCAGAAGGCGCGGGTACAGCCATCGGGGATCGCCACAATATGGTCTTTATGGGCACAACCGTCACCTATGGCCGTGGCAGTGTCATCATTACTGAAACTGGTATGAGTACCGAATTGGGCAAAATTGCTGACCTCATCCAGGGCGTAAAAGATGAACAAACCCCGCTACAAAAACGACTGGATGGTTTGGGCAAAGTTTTGGCAGTGGGTGCCTTAGTCATTATCGCGCTTGTAGTTGTTTTAGGTTTATTGCGTGGTGAGAATTTAGCTGACTTGTTCCTGATTGGTATTAGCATGGCAGTAGCGGCCGTACCGGAAGGATTACCCGCCGTTGTCGCTATCACCCTCGCACTCGGCTCACAACGTTTGCTCAAACGCCATGCCCTCATTCGTCGTTTACCGGCGGTAGAAACGCTTGGCTCTGTCACCGTCATTTGCTCCGACAAAACCGGCACCCTCACCCAAAATCGCATGACAGTTAAGCTGTTGGATGTAATCGGCCGTTCTCAAGCTATCGAAACCTTACTTAACAGCAAGGGACGCGTGCAAAATGCAGAGCTTGATGCCAGTAAACCACCACAGGAACGTACACTGAGCCTGCTGCTCAAAGCAGGTGCACTATGTAATGATGCCATCCTCGAAAAGGATGAAAACGGTGTTGAGCGTGTGTTAGGTGACCCCACTGAAGGGGCATTGATTGTCGCGGCACAAGAATTTGGCTACACAAAAAAATATCTGGAAACTGAAAGACCGCGCATCGCTGAAGTGCCCTTTACCTCCGAACGCAAACGCATGACTACCATTCACCGCACTGATATCGATAAACACAAAGTAGAACCAATCTGGCGTGATACTCCCTACATCCTGTTTTGTAAAGGAGGCGTCGATAGTTTATTGGAAGTGTGCGACCGGATATGGACAGGGGAAGAGGTTGTGCCCCTGGATGCAGAAATGACAGCACGTGTCAATGAAGCCAATGGACGCAAGGCAATGCAAGGACAACGTGTTTTGGGAGTTGCATTCCAGCCGCTTGACGCATTGCCGGATAAGATTGATGAAACGACTGTTGAACAAAATCTGATCATGGTCGGACTCGTCAGTATGATTGATCCGCCGCGTCCTGAAGTGCGTGGTTCCGTAGAGCAGGCTCGCCTCGCGGGCATTCGCCCAATCATGATCACAGGCGACCATCCCCTGACCGCCCTCCACATTGCCCAAGACCTCAAAATCACAGACAATGACCGCATCCTCACTGGGCATGATTTAGCCGCTATGTCAGTAGCTGAACTGGAAGCCAAAGTCGATGACGTATCCGTTTATGCACGTGTGTCGCCGGAACACAAGCTCAAAATCGTAGAAGCATTACAAAACAAAGGTCAGGTTGTAGCCATGACCGGTGATGGCGTTAACGATGCGCCTGCCCTCAAAAAAGCCGACATCGGTGTGGCAATGGGCATTACAGGCACTGACGTATCCAAAGAAGCTGCCGACATGGTGCTTCTGGATGATAATTTTGCAACAATCGTCTCTTCCATCGAAGAAGGACGTACAATTTTCGATAATATTCGTAAATTCATTTTGTATACACTTTCGAGCAATATCGGCGAGTTGTTTGTCATGTTGACAGCCCCATTTTTGGGCATGCCACTGCCGCTGCTGGCCGTACAAATCTTGTGGATCAATCTGGTGACTGATGGATTGCCTGGTTTAGCACTTGCCGTAGAAGACCCCGAAAAAGGCATTATGCAACGGCCGCCTTGGGATCCCAAAGAAAGTATTTTTAGTCGTGGTTTAGGGCCACGTATTCTTTGGATTGGTGCGCTGATGGGGCTTGTTTCATTGGGTGTCGGTTTTATTTATTGGTCAATAAATCCTGATGGCGTGTGGCAAACGATGGTCTTCACGACGCTTACGCTTGCCCAAATGGGCAACGCCTCAGCTTTGCGTTCCAACAAGGAATCTGCTTTCAAGATCGGATTCTTCTCGAACCGCCTGATGGTCATTGCTGTCGGCACGACTTTCTTACTGCAATTGGCATTAATTTACATACCCTTTTTACAACAATTCTTCGGTACTGAGGCCTTAACACCACGCGATTTGATCATCGCCCTGCTTGCCAGCATGAGTGTATTCTTCGCTGTTGAAATTGAAAAATGGATTCGCCGTATGCGCGATAAAAACTCCTGATTCGCATTTTGGCCACGGATTTACACGGACAAAAAATCTGTGTTCATCCGTGTAAATCTGTGGCCAATATCAGGTACTAACAATAATGATCGGTTGGAATAGGTTGCTGTCGAAGTTTGTGATTTGGTCAGGCCCAAGTTGTGTGAGTGTGGTGTACACGGCCGTCACATCCCCCCGCAATTTCTCCACATCCACGCCCCGACAAATAGCGGGTAAAGGCGCCAACCATTGGCGCACACGCAACAACATCTTGACCGCCCCACGATAGTTACCACGTTCAATTTGATAATAAGCAATACCAACCTGCAAAACAGCCTGGTATAAATCACGTCCTGCAGTTTGATCTTGCCGCCAAGCTTCCTCTAAATCATCGTGACATTTGTAATATTCACCTTGATTAAAAAGATCAATGCCGCGTTTGACCAGTTCTGGCAATGGTTCACGACAAAATCCAGTCAACGCATCTTCATCAGGAATAACGGTGTTATCCTGGAAAACTTGCAGCATCTTGGCTGAAAAACGAGAACGTGGCATCACAGCATCTGCCCCGCCCTCTTTGGCCTTTTGTAATCGTTCACTATCGACATGTGGCCCATACGCAACAATTGGCAAACGACGCGTGGCAGCCGATGATTTGAGCAACGGTATCCAACGCTGCCAGGGAATGGCGTCGTTAGCCAGGTCAAACAGGATCAAAGCTGGCTGCCAGGCGGTAATCTTTTCGAAGAGAATTCCTTCGATGCCTTGCAGTTGTTCGCCTGGTTTATGGCTGGCGGGTTCAGTAACGGCCGTTTCCACCTCGCTCGGGCCCGCCCCAACCAACTCAGCCACACTAGAAACCCATTTCACCTGGTATTCCAGGTGCTGCGCCACCATTTCAATGCGACTACTAAACATCAAATCAGCGACAAATCCAATAATTAAGGGAGCTTTTGAATGCATTTTCATACCCTCATT
>CAYGMR010000375.1:0-299 GCA_964350725.1 uncultured Ardenticatenaceae bacterium
TCATAATCGTCAGCTCTGTAATCTCTGTCAGGTATGGTTTTGAATGTATCGAGACTGGGCAATACGCTTAAGACTTGCTCTAAAAACAGATTGCCTTCTGTGACGAGCAAGGCTTGGTTTTGTACACCGCTGGCATGCACCGCCCACGCTTCATCGTCTAAGGCTAAATGATCGTTCTCTTGATCGCTGAGGCGTGCATGTATTGTTTTTGTGTCGGCGGGAATGTCCCAGGTGATGGCGCTGTTGTGGCCTGCGGGTATGGTGATGCGGCGCGAGTTGATTAATTGGCCATCGAGTTC
>CAYGMR010000375.1:309-5978 GCA_964350725.1 uncultured Ardenticatenaceae bacterium
CAATAAAGCGGTCTGATCTTGTTTGCCATTATTGCTGACGCTGGCGAAAAGTTGCGGGCCATTATTGCTGTCGCGGGTTGCTAAGGCGCTAATTGCTAGGTTTTCACTGGCGCTGCCGACGGGTAGAAATAGGGTTTCGACGGGCAAGGGTGGCAAATCGACCGGTAAGCCGCCATCGGAGACGATGACAACACGCGCATCTTGATAACCTTGTGCGGCACCGGTTGCGAGGGCTACGGCCGTTGCCCAATCGGCCGTTCCATATTCAACTTCAGCATTGGTGACAACTTCATGCAAAGTGGCACGGTCATGGCTGCCAGTTAGTAAGGTCGCAGGTGTACTGCCGACTTTAATGAGTGTCATCTGATGGTCGCCGCCCAACTCGTTGATCAGGGTTTGGACTTCCGCTTGGGCGGCAGCAAACCGATTGGGTTCGACATCGGTTGCTTGCATCGAGGCTGAGGCATCGAGCAGCACAATCGTATGACCGCTGACGAGGGATGTTGTGGGCAGAAACGGCCGTGCCAAAGCCAAGACCAACGCTGCCAAAATCAATAATTGCAAGAATAAAAGTAAATTGCGCTTCAATCGCTGCCAGGGTGCGTTGGCGGCACGGTCACGCACCAGCCTTTGCCACAAGAGTGTGCTGCTGACCGTCACCTCGCGCCGCCGCAAGCGCAGCATATACATAATGATGATGGGGATGGCTAACAGGCCTAGAACGAGTGCGATGGGGGTTAAAAATGCCACTAATTTACCACACCTTGTCTACGGAGTGTTTGCAGGATGAGTTTTTCCCATGATTCAGTTGTAGTAACGGGAATAAAATGGATGTTGCGTTTGTGGCAATATTGGGCGATTTCGCTTTGCCAATTAGTGAGGTCTGCGCGATATTGTGCCAAGGTTGAGGCATCTAGGGTGATTTCAGCATCCAGGCCACTTTCGATATCAACTAACTTTAAATCGCCGCGCATTTCGGGGTTTGTTTCTGCTTGACTGAGGATGTGGATAATGCCGATCTCGTAGCCCCGTGCTTGCAGCGCGTTTAAGCCGTCTTTGTATCCGTTTGGAGTTAACAAGTCGCTGAAGAGCAATAATAAACCTGGCTGTCGGGGGCGCAAGGCATAATTTTTTAAGGACAAATTGATGTCTGTCAATCCGCCGAGAGTCGCGGATTCCAAAAACCGGAAGAGGTGTAGGCTGTTATGCTGGTGGCGAAATGGTCCCCAACTGCGTTCATTTTGGCTGTTGAGCAGGGTGACGATGACACGATCGCCGCTTGCGAGGGCGACATGACCTAATGCGCCACAAAGTTGCAGGGCATAATGGAGTTTGTTTTCTGGAGATTCTGGGGGCCAATCCATACTGGCGCTGCTGTCGACGAGTAAATGTACGGTGAGGTCTTCTTCGGCTTCAAATAGTTTGATAAACGGCCGTTCCAACCGCGCATACACATTCCAATCCAAACGCCTTAAATCATCTCCCTTCGCGTAGTCACGATAATCGGCAAAGTCGAGGGCCGAGCCATATTTGCGGCTGCGCCGGTTACCTTTCATGACACCAACGCGTACCTGATCGGCGATCAGCGTGAGGTTTTCAAGTTTGCGCAATGTGGTTTCGTCGAAAATGAGCATAGAGTTGGTGGGCGTTTTGGCCACAGTGTTACACGGAATTCCACGGATTAGAGATATATTTCGAGGAAATATGTATTGATTCGATGTGGATTATTTTGGCTTCTTACTGATTATTGACTCGCAGTGTGTAAAGTCATGATCAAGACTGCTTGAAATAAACGTCCGATTAAAATGCCCTTAACGGCCGTTTCGGTTTGATCATCTTGTAAAGGCGCAAATAAATCATCGAGTTGTTGACGACGTTCGTCGGGTGATAAATTGGTCTGGGTGTTAGATGAAAGCTGCCAAAAGGCACGGTATAAATACCAGCTCGAATCTTGAATTGTGCGTTTAATTTCGGCTGTGGAGCCTTTGACATATTGCCGTGATGATAAAACGGTCAAGCCTTCACGCATGAGCGTCAATAGGGACAGATTGGCATCCATGACACCTTCTAATACGGCCGTACCCGCCGCGCCGATATTCAAATAAGAGGCTAACTGCGTATACCCTTGCGCGGTGAGGTTGGCTTGCATGGCGGTCAAGTAATGATAAAAGCCATCAAGTAAGGTGAATTCGGGTGCTTGTGGATCATGCCCTACAGCCAATAAATCAGCTTGTAACTGCCAAACTGTTTCTGGTGTGGGGTTAAGTAATACGTTTGTGAGATTGGTATTGTTCATATGAATACTATACCCTCAAATAGGCTAGTTATGGGGTTGTCTGGGATACATTTTTAATGAGATCAGCAATAACATTATCAGGTTGGATACCTTCAGCTTGGCCTTCAAAATTGAGCAGCAGACGATGGCGTAATGCGGCGGGCGCAACGGCCGTTACATCATCAAAACTCACGTTGTAGCGGCCGGCGAGCAGTGCCACGATTTTCGCGCCCAATACCATCGCCTGCCCACCACGCGGGCTGGAACCATAACGCACATATTGGTTGACAAGAGGCGCGGGACTGCTGCCGGGATGGGTGCTTACAATCAGGCGGCTCACAAATTGGCTGACATGGCTGGGAATCGGTATTTGGCGTGCCAGTTCTTGCATGGCGACGAGTTGGTTGCCATCAGCGGTTGTGGCAGGAACGGCCGTTTCTCCTCCAGTCGTGCGTGCTAAAATTTCAGTCAGATCATCGGCAGAAGGGAAAGGCACATTGATCTTGAAGATAAACCGATCGAGCTGGGCTTCTGGCAGCGGGTAAGTGCCTTCCTGTTCAATTGGGTTTTGGGTAGCAAGCACAAAAAAGGGTGGCGGCAGCGGATAAGTGTGGTTGGCGACTGTGACCGTTTTTTCTTGCATCGCTTCCAGCAGGGCTGATTGGGTTTTGGGTGTAGCCCGGTTAATCTCATCGGCCAGCACCAAATTGGCGAAAACGGGGCCATGCTGAAAACGAAAGCCGCGTCGCCCGTCAGCTTGTTCTTCCATAATTTCTGTGCCGGTGATGTCCGCAGGCATCAAATCAGGCGTGAATTGAATGCGGCTGAAGTCGAGATTGAGCACTTGTCCCAGCGTGCGAATGAGCATAGTTTTGCCCAAGCCAGGCACGCCTTCAAGCAGCACATGCCCGCCGCTCAAGATAGCGATTAGTGTAAAACGCACGACCTCTTGTTGGCCGACAATAACTTTGCCGACTTCACTTTCAATGGCAGCGGCCGTTGTACGGAACGCTTCTGTGGATAAGGTTGTTTCTGTCATAATGTTTGTCTGATTTGATAGCTACCCAGCGAATAAATTTGCGGCAACAGTTACAAAGTCAGCCTTCGCTGACTTTAACCCAGACCGCGCAGGCGGTCTTCGTGCTTGTAGCGGTTTTAACCGCTGGAAATTGTTATTCTGCTGGCTCCAGTGACGAAAAATAGTCACGCACAAAGCCTTTTAACCCCAGCGGAATGTAGTCACCGGAGAGGGCTTCGTTGGCGGCATTGCGATAGTCGCCAAAGACCTGGGAATAGGGCACACTGCTGCCCGCTTGTCCGAATTCGGTTGGTGACTGGTTTAATAAAGGGCCACACTGCTCAGGATTATCGCGGCATTCGACGGGCAGTTCAACCGCGATGCCTTCTTCCCCGCTCAAGTCTAGATTGTCGGGAACAAAAATATTTTCAGTTGAACTGCCACCAGCACCTTGACCGCCGCTGCCGGGTGTTTGTGAATCTGTTTGTCCTGGCGTCGCGCCGCTGCCGGGTTGTCCTTGTTGGCCAGCATCTGGGTTTTGGGATTGTCCGTTTTGTTCGGCGGTTGTCGCGGTTTGTGTGTCGCCAGGTTGCCCGGCAGTGGCAATTTCTTGTTGGCTGGATGCCATTTGGTCAGCGGCATCTTGGGCTTGTTGGGCAACGGCCGTTTCTTGTGCGCGTTGTTGTAAGGTGGCGGCGGCAGCTTGCATATTCTCAGTGGCAGCATCCTGATTGCCTGCAGCCAGTTCTGTGGCCGCGTTGTTGAGTTGTTCGGCAAGTTGGGAATCGGTTGTGCTGAGGGCAGCGGCCGTTTCTGCTAAATCTTGGGCGAGTTGGGCTTGTTCCGCTTGGCTGAGGGTGTCGAGTTGATCTGCTAACTGTGCCAATTCAGACCCCGCACGCGCAAGGTCGCCGTTTTGCAAAGCCTCACCGACGTTTTGGCTGGCAGTTTGATTCGCTAACGCTTCACCGGCCGTTTGCAAACGTTGTTGCAAATCCTCACCATTAAATTCATTGTTTAATGCACGCAAATCAGCCTCTGCCTCTGACAAAACTGCCATCGCCTCTTCCTGGCTGAGCTCGTTTGTTTGTAATTCAGTCAGTGCGTCGTTGACAGGTTCTGACACTTCATCTTTTTGCCCTTCGCTTAAATCAGGATTTTGCTGTACTTCTTCTGCAAGCGTTTCGAGTACATCAGTCTGCTCATCGATGGTTGTGCTGATGGCTCGTTGGGTTTGCAAGATGGTTTCTTGTGGATTATCCAGGGTAACGGCCGCGATTAGCAGACCAAGCGCGATCAGCAGCAGAATGACATCTAATCGATTTAGCTTAAATGGAAGTGCGCGGGTGGCATTAACTTTGGCGGCTTTGTTGAGTGTATCGTGTAATTGGGCAGCTGCGATTTCGGGTGTTGTGGTTAGGCTGCCAGTTTGAATTTCAACGGCCGTACTTATTCGTTCTTTTAGGTGGAAAATACGGTCAAAAGTGGCTGCTTCTATACCGAGGTTTTCCTGATGCCAAAATAAGACGATGATGCTGATGAGGAAACCGACAATTGCAAACCCACCCGCGATGATGGCGATTTCTTGATTGGTTAACAACGGCCGTAACCGAGCCACCGTCGATAATATAACTGCCACCAGCAAACCCGCCAATATGCCACGCGGTACCCAAACAACCGCATCATGCCAACGACGACGATTCCGCCATTGGGTGATGTATTGTGTGAGTTGTTCGTAGCTGTTGTTTGATCTCATTGGACTTGATTTTTTGGACACAGACATGTGCTGAGTGCAACTGAAGTATGCATACAGAAGACGCAGATTTTAAGATGTTATCTATGTTTATCTGAGTAATCAGTGTCCCTTTTTAATGATGAACAGATTTAATTATCTGCAATACGTCCAATACGGCGTACGCAGAGCGAGAATAAAAGAAAGGCCAGCAAAGAATAGATAATCAAAAACAGTGGCCAGGGTGAAATGAGCCATACGTTATAACCTCCAGAAGAAACCGGAAAAAAAAGTAAGGAGTTTTCCGTGAGCAAAATGATGTCGCTCAAGATTAATGTCGCGGGCAGATTTGTAGATGCCAGAAAGATTCCCGCAGCTTGCAGGGCCGCATCGCTGATCCAGCTTAATGATCCAAAGAAGGGTACGATGATGGTGGCCAGCAAAAGGACGAGTAAAGGCAGAAAGAAGGTGATGAATAGGCTGCCGCTAAAAGTCAGGATGCTGGCTGCGAGTGTGGTTCGCATGACGCTGGATGCGTATAAACCAAACATGGCGAAGGTAACGGCCGCTACCAAAATCAACAGTTGTGAAATCAGTAATTCGCTCAGGGAGACACCTCCTAAAAGGAAAGCAATGCTTTGTAA
>CAYGMR010000376.1:0-5971 GCA_964350725.1 uncultured Ardenticatenaceae bacterium
TGCTGCCGAACGCGCGACGATTTGGAAAGGACGCAAAGGCGCATTTTCGTCAGTTGGCCGTATCAGCCCCGATTATGTGGTGCAAGATGGTGTCGTGCCGCGCAGCCATTTGGGCAAAGCGTTGGCCGAGATCGACCGCTTGAGTCAGGAATATGGTCTTGATGTCGCCAATGTATTTCATGCGGGTGACGGCAATTTACACCCATTGATTTTGTATGATGGCAAGGTTGAGGGCGCACTTGAACACGCTGAAGAATTGGCCGGCAAAATCCTGAAAATGTGCATTGATTTAGGCGGTTCTATTACGGGTGAACATGGTGTTGGCATGGAAAAACGAGCCTACATGCCGCATATGTTTAATGCGACCGATTTGGATGTGATGACCGATATTCGTTTACAAATTGACCCGAAACAAATCGCTAATCGTGGCAAAATGCTGCCCGGCAGCGATGCGCCAGCTTTGACGATGCACGGGATGCATCCGTTAGAAAAACAGGGGGTTATTTCACGCGAATGAACTTGCAACCAGCGACTTTCGACGAATTACAGGAAATTGTGCAGCAAACCGACTCGCCTTTGCTGCCCTGTGGTGGTGGCAGTAAACCCACGTTGTCGACGCCACCCAACAATGCGCTGCGCTTACAGATGAACGGCTTGAGCGGCATCATTGAATACGAGCCGACAGAATATACGTTTACAGCTTATGCGGGAACGGCCGTTCAAGAAATCGCTGCAGAATTGGCACAACACGGCCAATATCTGCCCTTTGATCCGCTGTTGATGAGACAGGGTTCAACTTTAGGTGGTGTCGTCGCCGCTAATACGGCCGGAGCGGGCCGTTATCGGTATGGCGGGGTGCGTGACTTTATTTTGGGCGTGCGCTTTGTAGATGGCCAAGGGCGACTCGTGCGTAGTGGCGGGAAAGTCGTCAAAAACTCAGCGGGCTTTGATCTGCCCAAATTTTTTGTTGGCAGCCTGGGACGTTATGGCGTTTTGGCGGAAATTAGCTTCAAAGTTTTCCCACAGCCCCAAGCCTACACCACATTGCGCTTCAATTTTGCCACATTAGAAAATGCGCTTGCTGCCCTTCACAGAATGGCAACAACCCCATTTGAAATGGATGCGCTGGATTTGGAGCCTATGGAGAATGGCCAATTTGAGTGCATCATTCGTTTGGGTGGCTTGCCGAATGCTTTGCCAGGTCGGGCAACGCGCTTGATAGATTTTTTGCAGGTAGAAACGGCCGTTCAAGCCGTCGCACAGCTGCAAAAAGAAGAGGAAAACAGCTATTGGCAGGGTCAAAACAGCTTTGAATGGATTCCCCCTGGAGCTAATCTGGTTAAGGTTCCGATCACAAGCAACCATATCCCGGTGCTTGAGAACACGCTTGCTGAAGCCAAACGACGTTACACAGTGGGTGGTAATATTGCTTGGATTGCGGACGTTGATAATGCCCGATTAGATCGGGTCTTAGATGGTTTAGATCTGGTGGGACTCCAACTTTGGGGTACAGGCAAACCGTATCTAGGCAAACGTAAAGGGTTGGTATTGGCACAACGGGTCAAACAAGCGCTTGATCCCCACAACAAATTTTTGGAGGCATAAATGCGGCATAACATAGACATCACAAAATTTGGCCCACGTGGACAAGCGATGGCGGATGCAATCGAAGCCTGTGTGCATTGTGGCTTCTGTTTAGCTGCATGCCCCACTTTTCTTTTGTTGGGTGAAGAGATGGATTCGCCACGCGGGCGCATCTATTTGATGAAAAATGTTTTGGAAGGTGAAATCCCAGCCGTCGAGGCAGAACCTTATATTGACCGCTGTCTGGGCTGTGTTGCCTGTGTGCCAGCCTGTCCTTCAGGCGTGGCTTATGGTGAATTGTTGATGAGTTATCGAGCGTTACATGAAAAAGAACGCAAACGGCCGTTTCTCGACCAAACCGCTCGTCATCTAATCAACAATACCTTACCCCATCCCGATCGATTTCGGCGTGCTGCGCAAACGGGCAAAGTTGGACGGTTGTTCAAAGGTGTTTTGCCGCAGCAATTTCGGGCCATGCTTGATCTGGTGCCCAACGATTTGCCATCTGCAAAACCGCTGCCCGGTGTTTATCCAGCGATAAGAGAACGGCGTGCGCGGGTCGCTTTGTTGTCTGGTTGTGTCCAAACTGTGCTTGATCCGGATATTAACTGGGCTACCTTGCGTGTGTTGGCTGCCAATGGGGTTGAGACAATCATTCCACCGCAACAAGGCTGCTGCGGGTCGATTATGATGCATATTGGAGAAGACGGCCGTGCCTTGGACTTAGCGCGTAATAATCTGGCGGCTTTCCCGGATGACGTGGATGCCATCCTGACGAATGCGGCTGGTTGTGGATCGGGTATGCATGAGTACGAGCTACTGTTTAAAGGTCAGCCGGAAGAAAAAAAAGCGAAACAGTTTGCCAATAAGGTCAAGGATATCACAGTTTTTTTGGATGAATTGGGATTGGTAGAACCAACAGGATTGGCAGAGCCATTAACGGCCGTTTATCAAGATGCGTGCCATCTGAGTCATGCGCAAGGTGTGACCAGCGCTCCCCGCAATTTGCTCAAGGCAATCCCCAACTTAACTTTGCTGGAACTAAATGACGGTGGTTATTGTTGTGGATCAGCTGGTACGTACAATATTGAGCAACCTGAAATTGCCAATCAACTAGGGCAGCGCAAAGCAGAGGCTATTTTGAATACACAGGCAGATGCAGTCATTTCGGGCAATATCGGCTGCTTGACACAGATTCAAGCGCATTTGGAGGGGAGGAAACGGCCGTTGGCTGCCTTCCACACCATTCAACTCCTCGATTTGGCGTATGGACAATGAAATAACATGATTGATGCAAATACAATGATTGGTGCTGTCACTTTAAAAGTGGCTGATTTACAAAAAATGACCGCTTTTTACCGGGATGTGATTGGGTTGCAAGTGCGTGAGCAGACGGCGGAGATGGTTTCGCTGGGCACAGCTACACGCTCTCTTGTTCATTTACATCTTTTGCCCAACGGCCGTTTCATCTCCCACACCACTGGCCTCTACCATTTAGCTTTACGCGTACCCACACGACAAGATTTAGCAAATTGGCTGCACCACTATGCTCAATTGGACGCGCCATTCTGGCAGGGTGCCAGCGATCATGGGGTGAGCGAAGCGCTGTATTTGAGCGATCCTGAAGGCAATGGCATTGAGGTCTACTGGGATCGGCCACAAGCACAATGGCCACAAGACAAAAGCGGATCGCTCAGCATGTATACCCGTCATCTAGATTTACAGGCACTGTTGAATCTAGCAAATGGAGGTGGATGGTCGGGTATCTCGCCTGCAACCGTTATGGGACATATCCATCTGAAAGTGGCCGATATCGCAGCCGCTCGACAGTTCTATGTTGATACAATTGGCTTTAATGTGGTCATTGAAATGCCTGGTTCCGCGTTGTTTGTGGCCGCTGGTGACTACCATCATCACATCGGTCTGAACACATGGCATTCGCGGCAAGCGCCAATGCTATCGACAGATGCGTTTGGTCTGGCACAGTTCGAGATTTTATTTGCCGGGCAAAACGCGCTGCAAAACGTTATAACTCGCCTCAAACAAGCCAACCATCCCATCCAAAACAAGACTTCTACTCGATTGATTCATGATCCTTTCAATATTGAGATTGCTTTATGCCTGGCATAGAACAGCAGGTAGAAATGGATCAAAATAAGATCATTCAAGTGCGCCCCATAAATCCAGAGTCTACACAAGAAATCGAATTAGTCGCCATGCGTATGCAGCAAACGCTGATTGAGGTTTTGGGCGCAGAGCGCGGCCGTTCCATGTATTCGATGGATTGGCTTATTCAGCGCGTATTATGGCATTTGGATGCAAGCCAGGTTTGTGGACAAGTTTTTGTCGCCGAAAATATTGAGGGCGAGATTGTTGGTCATACCATTGTGCGTATTGACAAGGATGATGATGAAAACGAGATCGGGTTGTTTTCGACGACCTATGTAGACCCAGCTTCACGCCGTTTTGGCGTCGCGACGTTGTTACGCAACCAGGGCGAACAATGGATGCTTGAAAATGAGATGGCTACGGCCGTTACCTATACAGACAAAGACAACACAAAGCTGCAAAACCTATACCTCCGCCACGGGTATACAATGTCATCTATGCCGAATGAATTTGTGAAACTTGCCAAAATATTATCCTAATCATGTATATTGCATTAAGCGCCGCTATTTTTGACCGCACCATGTTTTTTGTCTACCGTCATCTACTCCCAGTCGAACGAGAGACGCAAAAGAACGAATCTGTCTTTCATTACCAAAAAAGATGAAGGGAGTCCCTCAGTTAGCAAACCCCCGCAAGGAAAATCATGTCAAAAGACAAACAAAACAAAAAACCAATCATCGTATTCGATTTAGGCGCAGTTCTAATTGATTGGAACCCGCGCTATTTGTACACAAAAATGTTCCCCAATAATGAAACAGAAATGGAATATTTCCTAGCAGTTGTTTGCCCATCCGCATGGAATGTA
Source organism: uncultured Ardenticatenaceae bacterium (assembly GCA_964350725.1). Taxonomy (GTDB): domain Bacteria; phylum Chloroflexota; class Anaerolineae; order Promineifilales; family Promineifilaceae; genus JAACFF01. Next base: position 4,559 of record CAYGMR010000376.1, read on the forward strand.
AAACAAGATGAAGGGCGTCCCCTCTCAGAAGCAACGGCCGAACGCATTGCCCTCTACCCTGAATATGAAAACTATATTCGTGCCTACTACGGCCGTTGGGAGGAGATGGTTGATGCCGCAATCCCAGGCACAGTCAAAATCCTAGCCGCATTGAGGGATGCAGGTTATCGCTTAACCGCCCTCAGTAACTGGTCTGCAGAAACCTATCCTTTGGTGTATAAACGGTTTGAATTCCTGAGCTGGTTTGATACTGTTGTTCTTTCTGGTGCAGAAAAAGTAGCCAAACCGGATCCGGCCATCTATGAGATTTTGCTGCATCGTATCAACGCGACAGCAGCTGACTGCCTTTTTATTGATGATTCTGAACCAAATATTGCGGCGGCAACGCGTTTAGGCTTTCAAACAATCCATTTCACTTCACCAGAGCGCCTTCATTCTGACCTGTGTGAAAGAAAGATACTCTAGGAGCCAGCATGAATTTTGACAAATATATTGATCGCAACCCGTACCCCACAATGAAGTGGCGTATAATACTTTCCTTACCATTGACGCAAATTTAGCCGTTAGTTCTGGCTAGTGGTATGGACGGGAAGGTGCTGGCTTTGCGCGTATGGCGATTAAATTCACGCTAACAAGCAGCGTTAACAAGCGTACAAGGTATCTCCAATCTTTACCCTAAGGTTTATAGATTCTATCAAAACGATCAGATCGACGTATGGAGAAAAAATGTCTGACGCACAAAACAACAAGCAAAAAGAAGAAGATTATGCGATTCCCGAAGATAATATCGTGCAAACCAAGCACACTATAACTATCGATGGCAAGCCGCTAAACTACACGGCCACCGCCGGCACAATTGTCCTCAAAGAAGAAAGTGAAAAAGATGAAAAGGCAGAAGGTGAAAAAGCCAAAGCCTCCATTTTCTTTGTTGCCTACACCAAAGATGATGTGGACGATACGGCCGTTCGTCCTATCACCTTTGCCTTCAATGGCGGGCCAGGTTCTTCATCTGTCTGGCTGCATTTGGGATTGTTGGTCCCCAAGCGCGTGCACATGGACGACACCCATATCTTGCCACCACCTTACAAACTCGTCGCAAACGAAAATTCATTGTTGGATGTCACTGACCTTGTGTTTATCGACCCGGTCAGTACTGGATTTAGCCGAGCCGTTCCTGGTGAAAAACCCGCAGACTATCATAATTTTAACAAAGATATCGAATCGGTGGGTGATTTTATTCGCCTATACACGACCCGCTACCAGCGTTGGAATTCGCCCAAGTTTTTGGCTGGAGAAAGTTATGGTACGACGCGCTCCGCTGGACTCTCTGGCTACTTGCAAACGCGGCATGGCATGTATCTGAATGGCATCATGCTGATTTCATCCATTCTCAACTTTCAAACGGCAAACTTT
>CAYGMR010000377.1:0-5967 GCA_964350725.1 uncultured Ardenticatenaceae bacterium
AGCATCAGGTGTGCCAGCAGGCTCTGGATTATACTTAAGTGCATCAGCAGTCACAGTTAGATAGATGGAGTCATCAACTTGAAAGGTATCTCGATAATAACCAGGCGTTTCTGGTTCAGGTGCGACAATGCCATCAATCCAAATCGCACCAATCATGATAACGCACACAAAGACGAACCCTAATAAGAGTGTGCGTTTTAAGCGATCGTTTTTTACGCGCTTGTTACTTTTTTGCGCCATGTTGTCCACAACTCCTTTCCCCATCGTCGTCCCGCCCCAATAAATTCTACAACAGCATCCAGCGGGCAAAGATAATTACAAAACGGCCGGTACATCATCAAACTGACCAACAAAATAAGGATTAAAAAGGCCCATTCTATGCCGGTGCCTCGGAAATCAAATAAGGTCGCAAAGGGTTCGTAGCTGGCTACACCCGGACGCCTCAGCGCCAGCCCCAACATGATGGCCGCTAACGCCAATCCGCGTTGTACCCATTTTAAGATCATGTTGTAGTCCCGCGGCCGATAAAGCTTCGCGCCGGTAACCTGAGCCACACATTGTTGTACTGCGCCAAACGGGCAGAACCAGTAGCAGTAAGGGTTTTGCGCATCCACCGTCGTCACAAATATGATGCCGCCGATGAGAATGTACCAGTAGAGATTGGTGTGCCAGTCGGGCCAATAACCGCTTAATAAAGACACGACCATCGTAATGGTAAACGGCATGGTGTAAAGAAAACCAAGCACCACCATACCCACAATCAAGGTGCCCCAGCGGATACGTTTCTTCCAAACGCGGCTGCGCATTCTGTGGGCAATAAAGCCCGTCACAAACAGGAGGATGAGGACGATTTCAGGGATTCCAAATTTGATGGGCTGCGTCTCAGCTGGGAGTGGGCTGTTTAGACCATCTGCGGCAATTTGCTGAACGGCCGTTCGCACTGATTTTGCTACCCCTTCTGAGCTGACCGTTGCGCCTGATACCGCATCCAAATCCTCGCCTAACTGCAGCGGATCCGTTATGGATAATCCTGCATAACTCTCAACGAGTTCGCTCTTCTCCACCAATCGGAAAAAGCCAGGCGATTCTCGCTGCGCCACAATCGTAGACCCTAAAATTTCACCATCAGGATCAACGCCCACCAACATTTCAATCGGTCCGCCATAGCCAGATGCTTCACCAACACCGGCATAGCCTATCAATTCACCATCGGCATCATATCCCATGAACAGCGGACCTTGCGTTTGGATGTTTGTTGCACCAGGGAGGACATCCGGCACCATGGGCGCAACATCAGCACCACTGGTGAAATAGCCAAACAGCCAGGCCGCTGCAATCAGCCCCACTGTGAGAATCATAAACAAGCGTTCACGTCTATTTTTTTGTTGTCGGGATCGCCTTTTGGGTTTTACCGGAATGGAAATGGATTCAACGGGTGTCATATTATCTACTATGCGCTTAATACAAGAGAGGGAAAGGAAGAATCTCCCCTCCCTCTCTGAATAACAAATTATTGAAGGGGGTGAGCCTGCTGTGTATGTAAACTGCTCGTGAAAACTACTTGTTTCGCCGAATAAACCAAACTACAACACCGGCTAAAAGCCATACAACAAAGCTAACCCAAAATATTCCAGCAGCACGTGGTTCTAATTCTGCGCCGCTGCCTACTGCACTCTGTAAAATAAACAGTAAGGTAATAAACCATACAGCCCAGAGTATCCATTCATACCACGGCCGTTTTTTAACTTTCACTACATAATTTTCAGACATTGTTTACGCCTCCAAAACCGATTGATTACTATCAATGCCATATTCAGGTAGATCAAGAGACCACCATTCTTCTGCGCTGGCTTGTGTACCATAACCAAACGCATCATCCATACTGCGGAAGAAATTGTCCATAAATGGCGCCATTGAAGCGCCCGCCTTTACAGCCTCATGAACCCAGGCATTGTCCTTTTTACTAAATGTACACACTGCAAAACAGATGCCGCAGTTTGTGCCAGCTTGCTCACGCCAATAAGCTCGACAAGTGACTGCATTTTCAAAATATGCTTTATGCCCTGGATTATTCCAACCACCTTGTACTTCCCAGGTGGGTTCATCATCAAAACTCAATGACTCTGAAGGACATGCTTCAGCACATTTTTTACAGCGTTTACAAAATTCCATAATGCCGGCATCAATAGGTTTATCAGTAGCCACCGGCAAATCGATCAACGCTTTGAAAACGCGAACCATCGGCCCGAATTCCGGTGTGATCAGACGGTTCAAGCGTGATAACTCACCCAACCCCGCCATCACGCCTAACGCAGGTGCAATGCCTAACGCGTTCGTGCTGGATTCACCTAAACATTGGTAACCCAAGCCACGGATGAACTCTTGCAACGAAGCCTGAATTGATTCGCCACGTTTGTAAGCCAACGATGTTGTTTGTGATCCCAGTGGCGTGGGGCAGCGGCGCATCGTTTCTTGCGACATCTGCACTGTGTAAACAACCGCATACTTAGCCGCATTGGGGATATAACGAGCATTATCATCTTCTGACGCGATGGGATCATCCGTGAAGATAAGTTCTTTCCCATCGGGATCAACGCCGTAAATCAGCTTGCGTGTATTATCATCCAACTCTATAAAGCCGACGGTGGCCGCCCCAAAGTGGCGCATTGCGGCTCGAATGATCTTGGCCGCTTCTTCTGGTGTGCCTGTCCACTTGGGTACGCCGCGTTCTTCTGGCGTTTTTGCTTTTTGTGGCCCTAAGAATGATTTACCAACGCCGACATGAGCACTTGAGAGCGCCTGATCTTTGAGCGTGTATCCATCAACGTTATCCAACATACGCTGTCTTTCATTCTTTTCTGCAGCAGCGTCTAATCGACCCACCTCATCAGCACCGACATAACCGGCCATACCAGGCCCACGCACAGTACCATCACGCTCGTTATAGCGCTGCATAATATCCCAATCAATTTCGGTGGTTGGGACATCAACAGTTTTGACCCACCAGGGGCGATTGGGGCGCCCTGCTGGATCAGAAAAAGACGCAGCGGTAAATGATTTGGCACTTGACGCTGCTGCCGGTTTACTGACAGTTGCCACCGCTGTAGCACCTGCACCAAGGCCAGCGATTCGCAAAAAGTCTCGGCGATTTAATTGAAATTTTCCATTATCTGCCATGAATTCCCTCTCTAAATTTTCAGCCATTGGTCAACTTTTTGGTAGACTCCCGAATGTGTTGCAACCAATGGCAACTAAAATGTGCTCTTACGGGGTATCCCTACTATGTAAGAATGCACTTGTTTATTAATAACTACCTGTAATTTATCATTGAGTGGGTTCATCGGGTATCGGGAAAAAGATATGCTTGTGTAGGCTTTTTCCTGACAAGGATTATTATTTAAAATTTTCCAATATGCCGGCGCGTAAAGCGAATTTGATCAGATCAGATCGATGTTCGAGTTTTAACTTTTCCATAGCGCGCTGGCGGTAGGTATCGACTGTTTTGGGACTGATGAACAGCTTTTCGCCAATTTCACGGCTGGTGAAGCCCAAAGCAGAAAGCCGGATTACAGCCTGTTCACGTTCTGACAATAAGGCGAATTTCTCAGCGTCAGACTGCTTACTTGTCATTGATTCCATGAGGGCCGTGGCAGCGGTGGGATGTAGAAAACGTTCACCGCGCATGACCACACGAATGGCTTCTAGCAGACTGGTGTGGGTAGATGATTTAGGCACATAGCCATCACAGCCCGCTTCAATGGCGGGTACCACAAATTCTCGACGACTATACATCGACAAAACCACAATTCGGCTTTTTGTGTTTGTTTTTCGGATGGTTCGGATTGCATCTAAACCGCTCATGTCGGGCAAACCCAGATCCATGACGATGACGTCAGGCTGGTGTTCTTGCGTTAACGCGATAGCATCTTGGCCGGTTCCAGCTTCGGCAATGACAACCAGATCGTCTTCGCTTTCTAGCAAGGCACGCAAGCCATCACGCAGCACTTTATGATCATCAACTAAGAGGATATGGATGAGTTTAGTGGGCATCGGTCACACTCATTAATATAGGTATGTTTACAAGGATGGTAGTGCCTTGTCCTGGTGCTGAGAAAACGTCTAGTTTCCCGCCTACAATGGCAGCTCGTTCATACATACTAACAATGCCAAGATGCCGCTGCCCGGAAACGGCCGTTATTTGGTGCGGGCTGAAACCAATGCCATCATCTTCAACACGCATACACAGGCTATCCCCGCTTTGCTCTAAATTGATGACAACATTGTTTGCCTGCGCATGGCGAATGATATTGGTCAGACATTCTTGGGCGATACGATACAAAGTAACTTCAACGCCGGAGGGTAAGGTTACGCCATTCAGGTCCAGGTGACAGTTTATGGTTAATCCGGCTTCATCAGCTATATCATCCACGAGTGTTTTCAAGGCCACAGGCAGTCCGAATTCCTCCAGGGCAGCAGGTCTTAACCGATAGGATAAGTCACGAAGTTGATCAATCGTTTCCGCGACAATGTCCAACATCGACGACAGTCCCTCACGCACTTCAACTGACTCAGCTTTTCTTTCTAACGTTTTAATACGCACTAAGAGACTGGTTAGCATTTGACCAGACCCATCATGTAACTCTCGCGCCAGCCGTCCCCGCTCTTCTTCTTGGGCTTCTACCAGCGATTCCAATAACGCCTGCCGAGAAAGTTCCTTCTCCGCCAGCTTGAGACGCAGCCAAGCATTGGCAACGATTTCCGAAATCTGTACACCAATATCGGATAATAAATCCCGATCATCATCGGCTAAAACATGCTCCGTATGACAAAGTAGATTCATCACGCCAAAATTTTGGTCTCGCGCTTGTATGGGAATGATGACATGATTATTTTGTGCCCCACAAAAGAGCTGGCAGGCTTGCAACCTTTCGCACTGTTTGATACTGGCTTCTGGGGGTAATTCACCCGCGACAAGCGCTGTTTGACAATAACAATGTGGCGTCGATTCTTGGTGGAGTAGATAGGTTTGGAGGGGAGCCGGGACACCGTACCAACTTGCAAGATGGTATGCATCCCGCTCTGGGTCGCGTAAATAAATCCAGCCGGTTTGTAAATCCATGACTGTAATAGTGCTTTCTAAGATAGTGTAAAGAACATCATGGATGTCACCTTCTTTTTCAGATGCCTGCATTACGCGGTTGATGGCATCCAGGCGCCGGTTGGATCGTGAGAGATCGTCTTGGGTGGCTATCAAATGATCTGTCATGGTATTGATGGCAGTGGCTACATCACCAATTTCATCATTGGACCAAACGTGTGCGCGTGCTTTCAAGTTGCCGCCGGCAACTTGCTGAGCCATTTCGCGCAGGGCTAACAACGGCCGTGTGAGCAAAAAGGTGAGCAATGACGCCAGGATAATAGACGCGGCTGCCGATAAAACGGTAACAAGGACAACACTGCGCCCGCCCGCTTGCATAGCAGCTTCGACGCGTCTATCGGTGAGGATATACGACAGCCAATCTGATAAGCTTGCTGTGATCCAATAGTTGAGGGAAATACCCAATATCAAGACGGGCAGCATGACAATGCCAGTAATCTTGTACTGTACTGGCACAGATAACACCACATTATAAATCCATTCACCTACTTGATTTAGATGTGACTTTTTCATCACCTTGATTATAAGGCGTTGTGGTTTTTAGTGAGTTTGACGTTTGTCCCGAATATTGCTGACGATTGTCACTATTGGCGGGAAAATCCCCTGAAGTTGCGCCGAACGCAGTTCAAAAACTATTTCACACTAAAATTCAGCGATGGCAGGGATAACGTCACGGCCGATCATTTCAATGGGGCTGATCTCATGGACGTTCGCCAAATTGAATATAAACGTCTCAAAGCCAATAGCGGCTAAACCACGACAGGTGTCAATGAGGTCTGCAGGCGACATGCCAGCGGGTCCTAAATTGA
>CAYGMR010000378.1:0-2402 GCA_964350725.1 uncultured Ardenticatenaceae bacterium
ATATTTGCGTACCAAACACTTGAGACAGACGTATTCTGGTATGAGAAGTAAATTGATAGCAATGCAAATAAGGTGTAGATCACTAAACCTATCAAAAAACTTATAACTTGTTCTTTCATTATTAATCCATTTTGCACTAATGACTGTAATATAAAGGAAATAAAAACAAGTATTACACTTGAAGCTAATTTTTATTTTTACACCGCAATTGGCAAGTTGTTGATTTTTATTGGTTTTCACTTTTTTGTTCGGTTTTTCGAAACACTTGTTTTTGGTTAAGTTGACAATTGTGTTGAAAAATAAAAGATTGAAAATCAGTTGTTTGTATTTACAGTGATTTGAATAGCTTAAGCAGGCTTACTTTTTTCAGCAGTATCAAACCAAATAAATAGTAGAGACAATGCTAAAAAATGAATAAATAGAACTATTTTCGAGCGACTTCTCTGGCAAGAGGGATAGTTTTCGAATTTATAATTTTTGATTGAAATTTACATTTAAGCCTTTCGGTCTTCTCTGCAATTAAACTGAAAAGGTGTTTTATGGGCGTGTATCACGTAAACTGCCCCACAACATTCAGAGAACGGCTCGTCGGAAGCTGCTTTATCTGAATGATGCTGAGGGTTTGAAAGATTTATTGGCTCCACCGGGCAATCGACTTGAAAAGTTACAAGGAAATCGTGAAGGCCATTACAGTATCCGCATCAATGACCAGTGGCGCATTTGTTTTCAGTGGGAAAATGATCGCGCTTATGCAGTTGAGATAGTAGATTATCATTCGTGAGGATTTATAAAATGGAAGATAGATTACCACCTGTTCACCCTGGAGAAGTCCTGCTAGAAGATTTCATGAAGCCATTAGGGCTAAGTCAATATCGTGTGGCAAAAGATATTGGTGTACCAGCATTGCGCATTAGCCAAATTGTGAACCAAAAACGTTCTATTTCGACCGATACGGCTATGCGCTTAGCCCGCTATTTTGATACAAGTCCAGATGTGTGGCTGCGTTTACAAGCACGCTACAATTTGGAAGTGGCTGAAATTGAATACGGTGAGCGCATCAAATCAGAAGTAAAGATATTAGATCGTAGCGAGCTTAGAGTCAATGTTCAAGCCATTTAGAAATGGCGCGTTGATTACGTAACAGCAAACATGATGTCAAACAAACCTGCCTTCTTCTTGCTCAGCTTGCTGTTGACTTTCTTAGTAGTTTCGCTTAGTGCAAACGTCCTCCTATTCAAGTTCAATAAGGATTACTATTTGCAAATGCAAAGCATTCGTCTTGATCCGTTGGGGTTAAATTATTTCAAAATTGAATCACCCATAGAAGGAAACGGCGCTTTGGATGATACCGTTGTAGTCTTTTTTGGCGATTCGAGAGCTGCTCAATGACCTTCACCATCAATAGATGGTTTTCACTTCATCAATCGAGGCATAGAATCACAAACATCAGCCCAGATCGCGCAGCGCTATGATTATCATATACAGCCATTGCAAACAGATGTGCTTGTTTTCCAACTCTGCATCAATGATCTAAAAACAATCCCGTTGTTTCCAGAGAATAAAGAAGCGATTATCTTAAACTGTCAAAACAATATTGATCAAATCACGCAACAAGCCTCAGACCATGGGGTGATGGTGATCCTGAGTACTGTCATGCCGGTTGGACAAGTACCACTCGAAAGGAATCTGGTCTCAGGAGGTTGCATTGGCTGTTGATGAGGTAAATTTGCATATTCAATCACTAGCAAGCAACAAGGCGATCGTTTTTGACGCATTTCTATCCTTGCTGATGAAAATGGCGAATTACGTGCGGAATATAGCCAAGATGAGTTGCATTTGAACAGCCTGGGTTATGCTGTACTAAACCAAGAATTTGAGCAGTTGCTGCGTTCAAAATAACATAGTTGTACGGCCGTTAATGAATTTGTACCGGGTCTTTGATAACACCACGCTGTAGTAGATCGTCTTGGTAGCCAACATCCCAATTGTCCGGGGGTGTGGTTTTTTGGATGGCAACGGCCGTATTCTTATAATCAGGAATCTTGGCACGTTTATCAATGCGATCCAACGTCAGCTTATTGGCTGCCGCTTCCGCAAAATGGAACGGGATGAAAATCGTGCCGCGTGGCGAACGTTCCGTCACCAACACCCGCAGCTTAATTTCACCACGCCGCGAACTGACCGCTACCCAATCGCCCGTCATCAAATCTAATTCGGACGCATCGTGCGGATGCATCTCACAAATCGCCTCTGGGAACGCATCCTCCAGGCGTGAGTTGCCGCTCATCGTGCTGCCGTGCCAATGGTACAACACACGCCCTGTGCTCAAATTAAATGGATATTCCGCATCCGGCTGTTCCGATTCCGTGCCATAATCCACTTTCCAGAACTTGCCACGTCCG
>CAYGMR010000378.1:2412-5636 GCA_964350725.1 uncultured Ardenticatenaceae bacterium
GATGGTCAAAGCTGGGACAAGGCCAATGCACACCGCCCTCACGTTCGATACGCGCATAATCAATGCCCTGGAATTCAGGTGTCAATGCCCGCATCTCTTCCCAAATCTCGGAAGGGTGACTGTAATCAAAGCCTGCCGAAAGCGTCACGCCCAAGCGTGCTTCCACCCGGCGTGCCAAATCGCTGATAATCTGCCAATCGGGTCGCGAATTGCCCACCGGTTCGACCGCTTTGCGGCAGCGCTGCACGCGCCGGTCCGTATTTGTGAAGGTACCATCTTTTTCGGCGAAGCTCGTCGCCGGCAAAATCACATCCGCCATCTCGCCCGTTTCGTTGATGAAAATGTCTTGGCACACCATAAAATCGAGCGCTTCCAAGGCACGGCGCGTATGATGTTGGTTTGGTTCACTCATCATCGGGTTTTCACCCAAGACAAACATGCCCCGAATCGCACCTGTCAACGCTTGATCGACCATTTCGGTGGCGGTCAAACCCACCGTCGGACTCAAATCAACGCCCCAATACGCTTCAAATTTCGCTTGCACGGCGGGTGTATTGACGGGTTGGTAAGCTGTGTACACATTCGGCAAACCGCCGCTGTCGGAACAACCTTGCACATTATTTTGGCCACGCAAGGGATTCAGGCCTGTGCCAGCTTTGCCGACATGACCGCACAACAGCGCCAAATTCACCAACGAAAGTGTATTGTCGGTGCCATGGGTGCTTTGGCTGATGCCCATGCCCCAATAAATTGCACCTCGATTAGCACTGGCATAAATGCGTGCCGCTTCGCGGATTTGGGCAGCAGGCACGCCGCTAATCTCTTCCGCCCATTCGGGTGTATAGTCCCCCAATGAGTTTATATATTCTTCAAAATCTTCGGTGCGCTGCTCAACAAAATCCGTATCGACCAGTTCCTCTTTGACGATCACATGCGCCATCGCCTGGAAAACAGCCACATCGGTGCCCGGCTTTTGCTGCAGCCACAGCGTCGCGAAATCGGTCAGTTCGATGCGGCGCGGATCAACGACAACCAGCTTGGCGCCATTTTTACGCACGGCACGTTTGAGGAAATTGGAAATGACGGGGTGGGTTTCGGTGGTATTGGAACCCGTGACGATAAACGCCTCCAAATTCTCCATCTCAGCGATTGAGTTGGACATGGCACTGGAGCCAATCGCCAACTGCAAGCCAGTCACCGACCCCGCATGGCACAAACGCGCACAATGATCGACATTGTTGGTGCCAACCAGGGCACGAATGAATTTCTGGAAAACGTAGGTATCTTCATTGGTCGCTTTGGCGCTGGCATAACTGGCGATGGCGTCGCCACCTTGATTTTTGACGATGTTCACCAATTCATCGGCGACCAAATCCAGTGCCTCGTCCCAGGTGGGTTCGCGCCAAACCGGTTTGGCACTACGACCCTCGTCACGATTAGCCCGAATCAAGGGTGTTTTGATGCGGCGTGGATGTTTGACGTAGTCGGTGCCAAAACGCCCTTTGACACATAACATGCCGTAATTCGGTGCGGCATCAAAGGGTGCATCCACACGGTAGATGTAGCCATCATTGACGTTCAAGTTTAGTTGGCAGCCCACCCCACAATAAGGACATGTTGTACGTACGGTTTTGTCGGCTTTTATCATGGGTTTCCTTTAATTTTCATTCAATCTATGGTAGTGGCGAGGCGCTTGAGAATGGTGTTCAGATTTCACCAAGACATTTGCACCCAAGCGCCTCGCCTTTGTGTTGGACACGCATTTGATTTGGCCAACACGCGGGCAAGGCAATCGGGAGATGAGACTATCTGTTTTAGAGCAACATGTTTCCCGATTGCCTGACCCCTACCAAATGTTTTGGGGGTTATTTGTTGCTTGCTTGTTTAACGGCCGTTTCCTTTAGCATTTGTTTAATCGTGTCTTCGGGCAGTTGGTCAATACGCCGAAAACGGATGCAGCTTTTGCCGCAGTTCAGATGCGCTAACTCTTCTTTATGTGCCGCCACAACCTCAACATCCATGTAGAGGCTCATATAGTTCTTTTGCGATTTATAGCTGCAAATCAGTTCATCTTGGAATAACCCGGGCATGCCGTATTCGATGACATCTTTTGCCGTGGGCAAGGCTTCATGCATCCAGCCGCGCAATGTTGTTAAGGCTTCACGTCTTGCAGGTGGCAAAGTTTCTAGATATGCGTCTATTTGGGAATTGGTTGTTGTCATATTGTACTCGCTTTTGCTTTATAGTATACAACATTTTGCGCACAATATGGCATTTGGGAGACTGTATTTAGCAACAGGCGTGAAACGGCCGTTTCTAAAACATAACTATACAAGCATCTCTTGACTGTCATACTCGCGAAGGCGGGTAGCCATGTGTTACATATCTTTTAGATTTTGGCTGTTAAAAAATTTCGACTTCTCGCCCCCCGCCTAAGGAGGGCGTGATTTCCCCAACGATGCGGGTAAGTGCCTGGAAACAAGTTAAGCCTTCATTGATCAACAAGTCATACATCTGTTTTTCAGCTTCAACTTGTTTTTTTGCTTTTGCAAGGATAGTTGCGGCTTTTTGCTGCGGCACGACCACAACGCCGTCGTTATCGGCTACAATGATATCACCTGGATTCACCACGACACCACCACATTGGATGGGAATGTTAATGTCGCCGCGCACACTGCAATCGCCAGCATTGGGTGTGATGGCACGCGAAAAATGGGGTACGCCAGTTTGTTTGATGCCATCAGAATCACGCACGGCTCCATCAATAACAACGGCAGCCACTTTATTGAGTTTGCAGGATGTGGCGGCTAACTCGCCCCAAATAGCTGCGTCTTTGTAACCGCGCACATCAACGACGATGATGTCGCCGGGTTGGGTGTAGTCAATTGCCGCCACCGGCGTTAGAAAGTCAGCGGCAATTGTTCGGGCTGTAACGGCCGTTCCGCACACGCGCTCAATGGGAAAAACCGGCTTGATTTCACTGTGCAGGGTCTGTGCTTTTTCCATGGCGTCCGACAAAATGGCAGTGGGGAATTGACCCAATTCTTTAACTAATTGTGCATCCGGTCTTTCGATTGTTTCTATTGTTATGCCCATTTTTTCCTCCTTAACTCCCCTCTAAATGGTATGATGTAAAGCGTACTCATCCAATAAACGGCGAATCATTTTCTGGTAGGGGACATGATGTTTTTGTGCTTCTTGTTTGAAAAATTCGACACTACCCT
>CAYGMR010000378.1:5646-5944 GCA_964350725.1 uncultured Ardenticatenaceae bacterium
TTGAAGGCAAGTTCTTCTGGTGACGGCAGAAAATCAGCAACGACTCGGACTTCTCCGATGGGACCATCTTTATAGTTGATTTTGTTTTTCATATATTCGTTTTCCCTTGCGCCAATACCCTGCGCCAAAAATTCGGATTTGATCATTCCGGTAGGTAAATCGCACAGTCAATATCCCTTCACCTATTTTGCCGAGGCAATAGAATCGCTTTTCAGTCTCACTGCTATGGGACACATCTTCCAAAATAACACGATTTATATCCGCAAAGGCATATTGAGCTAAAGCAAATGCGACACCA
>CAYGMR010000379.1:0-2408 GCA_964350725.1 uncultured Ardenticatenaceae bacterium
TTATATTGACGCGCAATGCTGTAGGCTTCCATAATTTGTTGTGCGGACCATTCTGATGTGCCCCAATATAAAACCTTGCCCTGCTGAATCAACTCATTCATAGCGCGTACGGTCTCTTCGATGGGTGTCTCTGGGTCGGGTCGATGGCAGAAATATAAGTCCAAATAATCAACTTGCAGACGACCGAGTGCCTGATGACATGCTTCATAGACATGCTTGCGGCTCAAACCACGCTGTGTTGGCAAGGGATTGTTGACTGCCCCAAACATCACCTTGCTTGAAACGATATAACTATCACGTGCCCAGCCTGCTTTTTTGAGCGCAAGCCCCATGATGGTTTCAGCTTTGCCGGCGGCATAGGCTTCAGCATTATCAAAAAAATTTACACCAGCATCATAAGCCGCTGCCATGGTTTCCAGCGCCGCATCTACATCCATTTGGTTGCCAAAAGTCACCCATGCGCCAAAAGAAAGTGCACTGACTTTTAATCCTGATTTGCCTAAACGTCGATATTCCATTTAAAACTCCTATTTTGAATGCAAGCGTAGGTTGCGTGCATATGGGAAAATGTGGGCAGCATCGCCTGCTTTTAAGCGGGCTTGAGTCTGCTGCCAATAGTTATAATCAAAAAGATCATGATGGTATTTTAGAAATGTTTGACGCAAATCGCCACTCAAGCCTAAAAAATGGTCAAATTCCTCGGGGAAGATGTCACCTTCGTTAACATGGAACCAGGGTTCGGCAGCTAATTCATCATCATAGCTGGCTGCTGGTGGCATACGTCGAAAGCGACATTCTAAGAGCGAGCATAATTCATCATAATCGTAAAAAACGACACGGCCGTGGCGTGTCACACCAAAATTCTTGAGCAGCATATCGCCGGGGAAAATATTACTGCTGGCGAGGTCTTTGATCGCATAACCATAGTCGATCACGGCTGATTGGGCTGCATTTTCAGAGGCTTCTTTCACATAAATGTCTAGCGGGATAACTTTGCGTTCTACATACGCGTGTTTAATGATCACATAATTATCTTTTACTGCAACTGTTTGCGAGGCGACTGCCAGTAATTCGTTTAATAAATCTTCTGAAAAGCGTGAACGCTCAAATTCCAAATATTCAAAGCCTTGTGCATCGACGAGACGCCCCGCACGGTCATGCCGGTAAACCATGTCATATTTGGCCATGACATCTTTGCGCGTGGAATCTTTGGGGTAATTGAAATGGTCTTTAATCAGCTTGAAGACCATATCGTAGTTGGGCATATTAAAAACGATCATGACCATGCCACGCTGGCCACGCGCAATTTCAAATTGATCGTTTGAGTACGCTAAATGGTGTAATAGATCACGGTATAGTTCTGTTTTGCCATGTTTGTTACAGCCTAACGAAATATATAGTTCGGCGACACGTTTGCGCGGCATAATGGTGCGCAAAAATTGAACAAGATCGTAGGGGCGCTCTACCTCCACATGAAAATAGGAATTAGCAAAGCTAAACAGAATGCTGATTGCATCTTCATCCAAAAGCACACCATCAATGCTTAAGCCGTCTTCAGTATGAATCAAGGCCAATGCGACGGGGATGAGATGTGAACCGCTAAACATACGCCCTATGAAATAAGCCCCCATACCGCGAAAGAAGCCATATTTAACCATTTCGACGCGTTCAACCGTGCGCAGTGCTCCGAGTTCTTCTAGACGGGCTTCGACCTGGGCAGCAACTAAGTTGATATCATTGGCTAAATCAGCATAAGGGACATCAAGGCTAAAGTCTTGCAGAACCTTTTCGATGAGAACGGCCGTTGACGGAGTACGCTCATAACGTCGATAGACAGATGTTTTTGCTTGTGTGGGCGGTGTCTCATAATCAGTGGCCACAAACTCGATCTGGGGATCAACCCCTACGGTAGTGAAGATACGGCGCGTAACAGAATTGTAGAAAGTTTCGGCCAATTCCCAATTGTCATGGCCGATGATTATGCCAGAATAGACCGCTTTCATGCTTGCCCAAATCAATTTGTTGGTGAGCCGGTCGGCAAGCAAATCACGAATAGCTGCTTCAACCAAGTTGACGATGCGGCGATATAACACGAGGCGCTCGCTGGCATCGGCTTGCAAGCCAGACCAATCCTGGGTTTCAAAACGCTCTTGAGCACGCTGTGTGATCGTGTTGAATTGTTCTTGGTAGGTATTAAATGCCTGATGTATGGTACGGGCGGCGATATTTGCCAGCCGACTATCGGTTAATCGTTGTGTCATGATACTCCCCTTATGATTTTGTCAGATAGATAAGTAGATCATAAAGGGTTTCCTGTAAATCATCAAATCAAAGCGTGCCCACAGGGATAAGTGAAATTTTCACTTATCCCTGTGGGTTGCTTAACTAATTTGCAACACTAATCACGG
>CAYGMR010000379.1:2418-5941 GCA_964350725.1 uncultured Ardenticatenaceae bacterium
ATGCGCGGTGCTTCAGGTGTGCTGGTATGGTGGGCTGTAGGTGATGCCCAAGGAGTCATGGTTGGTGGCGTAACGGGCGGTGGCGTATTGCTCGCCGTTGGCGTTACGCTCGGCGTTGGGGTTATCGTTGGCGTTAAAGTGGGTGTATGGGTGGCTGTTGGCGGTGGGGTGGGTGTGGTTGTGCCATTGGGTGTGCCATCGCTGTAATAGAGCCAGATGAACACTTCGGGGGAACTATTACCGGCTTCGTCTTGGGCTTTGGCACCCAGTTGATGCCAGCCAAAATCGAGTACGGCCGTGTCAAAATCAACCGCATAAGGTGCCTCAGAAACCATGTCAATCAAAACCCATTCCTCATTGATTTCATCCCAGCGCAGGAAGTTGACATGGGCAATTGCCTCATTATCTTCAGCGGCAACCTCGAGTTGAATCGTTTCGCCACTGACTTCATAAATCTCATCATTTCCAACCGGTTCTACCCATTCAACTGAAGGGAGGACAACATCAGGCGTCGCTGTGACAGTGGGTGTGGTGGTCGGTAAAGGTGTGCGCGTGGGAGCGGGAGAGTCTTCTCCACGAATCAGCCAAATCCAGGCGCGTTCAGATTGGCTTCCAGAGGTATCATAAGCAACGGCATTGATCTGATTCCAACCCAAATTTAAACTTTCAACCTCAATGGATGTTTGGTAAGGCTCTGTTTGTATATCTTCAATCAGTATTTCTATTTCTTGTTCAGAATCCCACCGTGAAAAGCGTACGAAATCAACATCCGTATTGCCTGTCACGCCAACTTGCAAAAACACCTCGCCTTCGACGACATAATGTGTCTCATCATTTCCAGCTGGCTCTTCCCATGTGACGATGAGTGGTGCGACACCAGTTGCTGTTGGTGCGGGTGTATGCGTTGCCGTAGGGGGTGCTGGGGTTTGGGTGTTGGTCGCTGTCACAGGTGGCTGTGCTGTCGGTGTATTGGTAGACGTGGTTTGAGGAATTGGTGTAGATGTATTGGTAGACGTGGCTTGAGGAATTGGTGTAGATGTATTGGTAGACGTGGCTTGAGGAATTGGCGTAGATGTATTGGTAGACGTGGCTTGAGGAATTGGTGTATGCGTATTTGTGGATGTTGCTTGAGGAATTGGTGTATGCGTATTAGTAGACGTGGCTTGAGGAATTGGCGTGGATGTATTGGTAGATGTAGCTTGAGGATTTGGTGTGGGCGTATTGGTGGCCGTGTTTTGGGGCACAGGGGTATGCGTCTGCGTAGCCGTGGGATTGCCGCCACCATCGGTGATGACTACAGAGCCACTGCTGACATTGTCACCTTCATTGGATTCGCCGATTGCACTACCACTATCGATCTTAACCCAATAAGGATGCGTGCCCACACCCAGCCCTGACCAATTCACCAAAGCTGTGTAAGTACGGCGCGCACAGCCGTCGACATTGGGGTTGACAGCCGCCGAGCCAATGGGCTGTGTCAGACCGGAATCGGCATAAAACGTCACCTGGAAGGGCTGGCTGATATTCAGCGTGCCGTTGTTAAAGAAATCGGCCGTTAACTGCGCTGTGCCTGTCGCTGTTTGGGAACCCGTTGTGGAGCCAGCAAATAAATTGGCATACAGGCTTTGCGCCGCTACATAGTCCCGGAAGTTAATGCCCACCGAGGTTAATGCACCCGCATCACCCGTGGGAAAACTTAAGTAATCATCACGCAGCAAGTTGCTGGGTCGTCCAGTGGTGCTGTCGGGCACATGCATACTGAACCACAGCCACTGCTGTACAAGCCGATTGTTATCAGCCGGATAACCCAAATTAGGGTCTTGGGCCGTCTCCAGGAAGTTGAAGAGCGGATTCATGAAAGCGATGACCCGCGAATCTGGGAAACCAACACCGTATTCATCCGTATAAAACTCTTGATACAACAAAGCCAATTCTGTGATGATAAATGGTTTGTTTTGCTGCCCGTGATCCTTCATCCATTGGCGGAACGCTATCGTTTGTTCTTGAATAATTTCAAGGCTGTCATGTTCAGCACGGCAATAGACATCGTCCATAACACAACGACTGGCAACTTCACCAGAACTCTGTATGCCGAGCCAGGGATCGGTGCCCATAGCGATATTACCGTGGCCAGGATTGGTTGTGCCCCACTCACGTTCAGCGAAAATGTAGATGTGGACATTCCAGACATCGACGGGAATTGTCGTGCCATAAGTTGAGAGGTAGTTGTCCCAAATGAGGTCTAAATATTGCAGACGACCGGGCGTGGCCATCGACATGCCCCCGATTCCGACTTGGGCCGTGGGGTCAATGCCTTTGATGAAGTTGTAGGCGGTGTGGTAGGCAACGGCATAATCCCAGGGAAAGGTTTTGTCACCAGAAACGGGATGGTTGACTTCCATCTCACTGCCCACGAGCCAGAGCGCGCCGGGATGGGCAGCCAGGTCGTCGGTGATGCTGCTGAGGGGTGGATCGAAGACGCCCCCTTGCATGCGCAGCGTGTAGACATATTCAGCCCCATTGCCGGGATCGTAGCCAAAATCTGATTGTTGGAAGTTGAGATGCCAGCCAGCCCCGACGGTGGAAACCCAATTTGTGCTGGATGGGGGGATGGAGGCGACGCCGTAACGACAGTTGCCACTGTTACTATCAGTTGTGTTTTCGGTTGGGTCAGCAGCTAAATCGAGGTTGGTTAGGACGGACGGCTGGCGATTTTGGGGTTGGGGTTGAGAAACGGCCGTTTCACCAGCAGCATTTTGGAGGACAAGCATCAACAAAATAATACTTGCCGCTGTTATTGCCAGAATGAATTTACCAGATTTACGGCTTTCTTCTTGTTTATCGTACATAGTCTACCTCTTGATTATGATTAAAAATGGCTGGTAGATAATATTTAAGCTTCGGGGATATGGGTGTCGCGGTTGGTACATTGGTTTCAGTGGGTAGGGGCGTGGGGGTTGCGGTTACATTTGACGACTGGTTTTTGACAATCCAAATATGTTGTACGGTTGAGCCATTCTCGGCTGCATCGTAAGCGCGGGCATTAATTTGAGTCCATCCATCGGGCAGCGAATCGGTATCCAGTGTTGTCGCGTAAGGAGGTTTTATGATTTCGTCAATATCAAGCCATTGTTCATTTTCAAAGTCCCACCGATAGAAACGGACACGAGTAACGCCAATGTTGTCAGTGGCTGTAACTTCAAGTGCAACGGGGTTATCCCCACTTATTTCATGTGCCATACTATTGCCAACGGGTGCTGTCCAATTCAAAACTGGTGGCTCGTTATCCACAGGTTCTTGAGTGGCTGTGGGTGTATTGGTTGCCGTAGCTTGTGGATTTGGCGTGGACGTTGTTGTCGCTGTAGCCTGCGGATGTGGTGTCGATGTGGGTGTCGATGTGGCTTGTGGATTTGGCGTGGACGTGGCTGTCGAGGTAGCCTGTGGATTTGGTGTCGATGTATGGGTCGCTGTAGCTTGAGGATTTGGTGTGGGCGTATTGGTGGCCGTGTTTTGGGGCACAGGG
>CAYGMR010000380.1:0-5932 GCA_964350725.1 uncultured Ardenticatenaceae bacterium
TGCGCGAAGAAACAGGTTTGGACATTCAGCCTGATCGCATCGTCGCCATATATTCGGCGCAGGAAATGCACAATATCTATCCCAATGGCGATCAAGTCAAAAATGCCGGGGTTTTATTTCACGCCCGCTATACCGGCGGCACGCTTCAATTGGACGCTGGTGAAATCGAGCAAATGGCCTGGATAGACCCCGCACAGCTGCTGGAATGGGTTGATCCACATAAAAGTGGGTTTTATACGGCCGGACTCGGATGTTTAGAAGCGGGGCATTTTGTTTATTGAGGGTTGCAGGGAAGCATACTTTATCACTTTGCTACATAAAATTATTCAATGATTCGATCAATTAATCGCCGCCTTATCACCATCCTGTTTTTTGTTTTTGCCTTACTGGTGTTCGGTACAGTTGGCTATATGGTCATTGAGGGTTGGGATTTTGATGATGCCCTGTATATGACCACAATTACATTAACGACTGTGGGCTATAGTGAAGTTCATCCGCTTTCAGTGGCCGGTCAATTTTTTACGATCTTTCTGATTATTTTGGGCGTGAGTGTCATCGCCTATAGCCTTAGCATTCTGGGCGAATATATTTTTTCCAACAATTTAGGTGGAGAAATCAAAAAGCGACAAACAAAGCGTATGATCAAAAAAATGCAAAAGCACATCATTATTTGTGGATACGGCCGTGTTGGTCGTAGCGCCGCGCCAACATTACATGATAACAGCCGTGATGTTGTCATCATTGACAACGATCCAGAGTTAGTGGCACGCGCGCGCGTAGAAGGTTTCGCTGCTATCCAGGGGGATGCAGCCAGTGACGATGTCTTGCGTGAAGCAGGCCTTGAAAAAGCATGGGGTGTTGTTGTTAGCACCGGTGAGGATTCGCTCAATCTGTTTATTGTGCTCTCGGCGCGTACATTGAATCCTGACCTTTATATTGTTGCCCGTGCGGTGAATGCTGAAAATGAGTACAAAATGGTGCGTGCTGGTGCAGATCGGGTCGTTTCTCCCTACCGCATTGGTGGCAAACATATGGCTAATATTATGCTGCGACCGCATGTCACCGACTTTTTTGATGTTGTCACATTGCAAGGTGGGCAAGAATTGTGGATCGAGGAATTGGTCATTGCTGATGATTCAAGTTTGATTGGACAGACTGTTGGTCAAGCCAATGTGCGCCGTCAGACTGGGGTATCAATGGTCGCCTTAACGAGTAAAAGGACTGGGCAAACGATTGTGCCAAATGCGAATACGCCGCTAACGGCGGGAGACGAGCTAATTGTATTAGGCACACGCGATCAGTTGGCTGCTTTGCGTGAATTGACACTTAGTCCATCAGCTCAAACACGCTGACTGTAGGGGATTGGCGCGCCATTTCCCTACAACATTAACGCAAGAATTTCCGCACAATGAATCCATAGCGAAAACATTTCGTCTGACTCTTCGTTGGCCCACCATGCGCCCAGCACCATCTGTGCCATGCCCCAGCCCAGCATCCGCTGTTTGTCAAACCCTAAAAACTCATGTAATAAATCGATACGTCGCAAGAAAAGGCTTTTCAGGTCTATTGTCTGTTGTAAACGTGGAATTGGATTACGCAATAACGCGCCTATTTCGTAGGGGGGTTCTCCAATCACACCTTTGGGATCAATTGCCAGCCAGGGTTGTCTGGTAGCCTTGACGATGTTGTCGTGATGTAAATCGCCGTGCAAGAGAACGGCCGTTTTCATCGAATTCAAAAGTTCCTGCACAACAATCTCGGTTTGGTCGATCAGCTTTGTCGGGAAGGGGCCCGTGCCGCCAGCGTATTTTTGGCGCAGATTTGTTAAGCCGCCAAACCAATCATGCACGGTTGGAAACGGGTAGTGTGTTTCAATAGGTTTCCATAATTGTTGCATGACTTGGGCGGCAATGGTTGTGGCTTGGTCGTCGTTGGGAACGGCCGTTAACGGCGTCCCCGGCTGCAAATACGCCAACAAAAACATACCCTGTTCCACAGCAGCTTCCAATAATTGTACGCTGCCATGTCCATCCCAAAAGCGTAGAGCCTGAATTTCGGTAAGGATTTCATTGTTGGAAGGCATGCCCGCCTTCAATACAACGATCGACCCATCTTTGCGGATTGCTGGCGCAACGTAATTGAAAGAGAGGTTGGGGAATGGCGGCTGAAGATCAAGTGACCATCGCCTGGTGGCTGCATCGAGCAGCTGAGGTAAGTTTTTTAGCCATACATCCCCTTCTTGACCGAAGTAGTGAAGGATATTTTGTGTGAAAGTTGTAGGTAACGAGTTGACTTTAATCATAGGGGTGATCCATTCACATTTTCGTATTGACGCACGCTTCTTTTGTGGCTAATATTTAGGTATACCTAATAACAAACTTTTAGTAAACTAAATATTTATCTATGCACCTCAAAATCAGTGGATAAATTGCTTAGACTCATGCAGGAGATCTTTTATGGATTCAAAAATTATACCTACCAAGCAACCCGGCTTGTCACGCCGCTCTTTTTTGCGGATGGGCGGCATCAGCTTTGCTGGGTTAGCTGGCTTGTTGGGGCTGCGTGAAACCATACAACCCAAATCAGCCAATGCCCAATCTGAGCATGAAGTACATACAGGTCATGGTGATGCAGGTATGGTAGGGCAAGTAGATAATGCTGCCAATCAATTTGACCCCCATGAATTACTTACGGATTTTGATTATGGCGAAACAAGCGAGGGTACAGACGGCCGTAGCATACGCAAATGGAAAATTTTTGCTGTCAACAAAGAATTTGAGATCGCGCCGGGCATATTTTTCCCGGGATGGGTCTATGGCAGCACAACCTCTGCGGCATCGTTGCGTGCTGGTCATGTCGTAGGGCAATGCCCGGGGCCAACTTTACGCTGTGTCGAAGGGGAGCGTTTACAAATCGAGTTTATCAATGCCAGCGATCATCCGCATACGATTCATTTTCATGGCATCCATTCAGCCTTTATGGATGGCATTCCCGGTGTGGGGCGTGGCAACATCGGCCCAGGCGAAACGTTTGTGTATGAATTTGATGCCAAACCGTTTGGCTGTCATTTGTATCATTGTCATGCTTTACCCTTGAAGCGTCATATCCATAAAGGTCTATACGGTGCTTTTATCATTGATCCTGATCCAGATAAATACGAGGGCGAAGAAAAAGAGATCGCTAAAACACGTAATCACCAATATCCTGAAAATGAAAATATACACGAAATGGTGATGGTGATGAACGGCTTTGATACCAATTTTGATGGTGACAATGAAATCTATGCCGTCAATTCGATCGCCTTTGCTTATGACATGGCCAATCCAATTGTGATCAAACGAGATGAATTGCAGCGTATTTATTTAATCAATCTCACCGAATTTGACCCAATTAACTCATTGCACATCCACGCCAACTTTTTTGATTATTATGATCACGGCACAACATTCGAGCCGACACTAAAAACAGTTGACACAGTGATGCAATGTCAAGCACAGCGTGGTATCGTGGAATTTTCTTTTGCTGATTTTGAGCCCGGCATGTTTATGTTCCATGCGCATCAAAGCGAATTTGCTGAATTGGGTTGGATGGGCTTTTTTAAGGTTGAGGTTTAGGAAAAAAGATGACAAATCAAACAGAAACTTCAACTGTTAACCGTATGCCAAAGTGGATTTTGGCTGTATTTCCTTTATTAATTTTAGCTGGCTTGATTGTTTTGTTTTTGGCTGCCAATCCGCTGGCGTATTTTGCTGGTGACTTTCCACCACTTGAAGAGTTGACGATTCAGCGCGTGACGTTTCCGGAAAACGGCCGTATTCAAGTCAGTGTCATCAATGGCGGCCCCGATCCCGTAACCATTGCACAAATATTGATTGACGACGCCTATTGGCAGTTTGAAATCTCTCCAGGCAACACCCTTGAGCGTTTACAGCAAGCCACGCTTGAACTCAATTACCCGTGGGTCGATGGTGAACCCTTACCGATTGTGCTCGTCACATCTACAGGCGCCACTTTTGGGACAGAAGTGGCAGTAGTCGTACAATCACCGCAAACCAGCGCCGCCACTTTTGTGAATTATGGCCTCTTGGGCATTTATGTGGGTGTTATTCCAGTCGCCTTGGGCATGTTGTGGTATCCGTTCATGCGGCGTGTAGACCAAAAATGGGTCAATGCTTTTTTGGCGTTGACAATCGGGCTGCTCGTGTTTCTATTTATCGACACTATCTTGGAAGCGATTGAAATATCTGCTGAACTGCCTGGCGTGTTCCAAGGTATTCCCATCGTCATATTTGGCATGTTATTTAGTTTAGGCATTTTATTGGCAGTGAGTCAACGGCGCGGTAGTTCGCCGACTTCCGTGGCTGCTTTTATCGCTTTAGGCATTGGTCTACACAATTTTGGCGAAGGCTTGGCGATTGGGGCTGCTTTTGCGACGGGCGCGGCGGCGCTGGGTTCATTCTTGGTGGTAGGTTTTACACTCCACAACATCACCGAAGGGGTGGGTATAATTGCGCCTTTGACTAAAGTCAAGCCGCGCTTGATCACTTTTGTGCTGCTGGCTTTGTTGGCAGGGGCGCCAGCGATGTTGGGTACCTGGATAGGTGGTTTTGCCTTTAGTCCATTCTTGGCGGTCTTGTTTCTTAGTCTGGGTGCCGGTGCGATTTTGCAGGTGATTTGGGAAGTGGGTAAGCTGTTGGTCAAAGATGCACGGCGCCGTGAAGAAACGGCCGTTTCCTGGCTCAACTTCACGGCGATTACAGCCGGTATTTTGATTATGTATGCGACGGCGTTGATGGTTAAATTTTAAGGCGCTGATGTCTTCATGAAAATTTTCTAGATCGGGATATTAGACCAATCGTGATGATGGCTAGGAAGAGTATGACAACGGCCGTTATTTCTAAAACAGCTTGCGTACCAGCCGAAAATTGTTGCAGTGTGACGGCCGTAATTTCTTTGCCAAACGCAACATACAATTCTTCCATTTCTAGGGTATCTTGATCGGCACGATAAACAACATAGGTATCAGTCGGGTCGATTTGTAACGATCCTAAAAAGCGACCGCCTGCCACCATTTCAATTTCAAAATCCGTTATTGGGCCACCTGTGATACCGGTGCAAAACAATTCATTATGGGATCTGAAAAACACAAGATCACCTGCGTGCCCAAGGGTAAAAGAATATTGATATTGCCATTCGCGTTCTTCTGTTAACTGCATAATCTCGCCGCCGCCAAGCGGGATACTGAAGATATGATTATCCAGATATTCTTCTTGGTCAATAGTAATGAGAACATCACTGGAGTAGACAACTCGTGCATTGTTCGAGGATATATCAAATTGGTGTATGCGGTGGGCGTTTGCAATTTCGTTAAGTTTGGTAGCCGTACCACCAACGATGGGAACAGAGTAAAGATCATCTTTTAGATATGCAGGGTCATAAACGTGGTAAACGACTGTTGTGCTATCGGGGCTTATTTTGTGAATCCCTAAGATTTGGCTTGTTTCATTGAGTAGCGCATTTAGTTGAATAGGTGTTCCACCAGCAATGGGTGAACTCCAAAGTTCACGCCCATGTTGTGATGCGATTTGATCGCCAGAATAAACGACATGTTCGCTATTTGGAGAAATCGTATACCATACGGAGGTTGTTAAGAGATTTGATGTGAGTTTATTGATTGTGCCACCAGTGATCGGCACGCTGTATAATTCAACTAGCTCAAATGTGTCTTGATCTGCCAAAAAGATAACATAATTACTGTCAGGGCTTATTTGGAAGGGGACTTCACCACTGCTATTTGCGAATGTATCAGAAAGTTGAATGAGCGAGCCGCTATTTACAGCCACCGAAAATATGCGATACAAATCATCCAATTCACTATGAGATTTTAAGACGATGTAAAGACCATCGGCTGAATATTGCCATGTTGTAACAG
>CAYGMR010000381.1:0-1935 GCA_964350725.1 uncultured Ardenticatenaceae bacterium
CATGAAGATCATATGGAACATGCCGCGCATCCCGGCCATAGTGAGCATCGCGAGCACACCGACCACCGCGGACATGACGGGCATGGTGCCCACGATCATACCGGTCACGAAATTATGTTCCGCAACCGCTTCTGGGTGAACCTGGTTCTGAGCATCCCCGTTATCATCTATAGCCCAGCGATTCAAGGCTGGTTCGATTACACAGCACCAGCCTTTCCCGGCAGTCAACTGATAGTGCCGGTTCTGTCCACGATCATCTTTTTTTATGGCGGATTTCCTTTTTTGCGTATGTCTACCTGGGAACTGCGCGAACGCAAACCGGGCATGATGACCCTCATTGCCCTTGCAATTTGCGTGGCTTATTTCTACAGCATGGCAACGCTCTTTTGGGCGCTGGGCGAAGATTTCTTTTGGGAATTGGTGACACTGATTGACATCATGCTGCTGGGCCATTGGCTGGAAATGCGCAGTGTGCGCCAGGCTTCGGGGGCGCTGGATGCGCTGGCCAAGCTGATGCCGGATACGGCCGAAATTGTTATGGCAGATGGTAGTATCATGGAACACAGCGTGGCGGATTTGAAAACGAATGATGTGATTCTAATTCGACCCGGTGCCAACGCTCCAGCTGATGGGGTAGTGATTGACGGCGAATCGGAAGTGAATGAGGCGATGCTTACAGGCGAATCGAGACCGGTGCATAAAGTAGTAGATGCGCCGATTATTGCCGGCACAATCAATTCGGGCGATGGCAGTTTACGTGTACGCGTAACGGCCGTTGGTGGCGATACCGCACTTTCTGGCATTATGAAACTGGTAGATGAAGCGCAGCGCAGCAAATCGCAGACCCAACTGTTGGCAGATCGAGCCGCATCCTTCTTGTTTTATGCCGCTGTGTTGGCCGCCTTGATAACGGCCGTTGCCTGGACAGCTTACTTTGGTAGTGTGACGGCACAAGTGGTGGCCCGGGTCGTTACCGTGCTTGTTATCGCCTGCCCACATGCGCTCGGTTTAGCCGTACCATTGGTGGTTGCCAATACTACATCGTTGGCGGCTAAAAACGGCATTCTCATCCGTGACCGGCAGGCTATCGAAACCGCCAAAGATTTAAACATCATTGCCTTTGATAAAACCGGTACCTTGACCAAAGGAGAAATCGGTGTCGTCGGCATTACTGCCATTGAGGGCCAGGATGTTGATGAAGTCCTGGCCCTCACGGCTGCTATTGAAGGCGACTCAGAGCATCCTATCGCACGCGCTGTTCGCCAAACGGCGCATGCAAAACAGTTGTCACTGCCGCCCATCGACGCTTTCCAAATTCTCAAGGGGCGTGGCGTGCAAGCCAGCCTGCATGGGGAGGCGGTATATGTTGGTGGGCCACGTTTGTTAGAATTTTTGGAAGTAGAACGGCCGTCTAAACTGACTCGATTTGCACAAGAATCTGGCCAAAAGGGGCAGAGTGTTATTTATCTGGTGCGTGGTGGGCAGGTAGCAGCGGCGTTTGCGTTGGCTGATGTGATTCGGGACGAAAGTGCAATGGCCATTGCTGCCTTGCATGACCTTAATGTAGAAGTTGCTATGCTCACCGGCGACAGCCGTGATGTAGCACAAGCTGTTGCGCAGGAACTGAAGATAGACCATTTTTTTGCTGAAGTTTTGCCTGTCGATAAAGACCAAAAAATCATCGAACTACAAGGGCAAGGAAAGCGGGTCGGTATGGTTGGGGATGGTGTGAACGATGCCCCGGCATTAACCCGCGCCGATGTGGGTATCGCCATCGGCAGCGGTACCGACGTCGCCGTTCAATCCGCCGGATTGATCTTGATTAAAAGCAATCCACTGGATGTAGTTAAGATCCTGAAGTTGAGTCGTGCCAGTTTTCGCAAACAACTTGAAAACATCTGGTGGGGCGCGGGCTATAATATTGTCATGATACCC
>CAYGMR010000381.1:1945-5905 GCA_964350725.1 uncultured Ardenticatenaceae bacterium
GGAATTCTAGCTCCACTGGGCTTTATCATGCCCCCAGCCGTTGGTGCCTTGTTTATGTCGCTCAGTACCATCATTGTCGCCCTCAATGCCCAAACTTTGCGACGTTTGAAATTGGATTGAATAGGCGCTTGCGTGCCAACATCGACAATGTTATGAGCATGGTCGATGTAGGCATAGATTGCACGAATATAGGCCGCTTTAATTCGAGTAATTTGAGAAATTTGTGGTAAATCTTTTCTGGCTTGCCCCAGTTAGGATAATTCAAATAGTCTATACGCCATTTGGCCTATTATTGCCCCGCCATATCGCGCTGTTTGCGTTTCGTTGTTTCGCTTAACATTGTTGTTACTGTGAAACGGTAAAAACATGGGATATTGATCAACAATGCGCTTTTATATAGTTTTGTTAGCTATTTCGCTTTTGCTGTTAACCGGATGTACCTCTACTACTCAGGAATCGGAAAACGTTATGCAGGCACAAATTCCTGAATTAACAGTTACCAGCGTGCCATTACCGACGCTTTCCCCGCACGCTATTGAACAGGGACAAACCATCTATGCAACATACTGTGCTGATTGTCACGGCGCTGAGCTGCAAGGCGAAACAGAGTGGAAAGTACAAAATGAGGACGGTACCTTTCGCTCACCACCACATGATGAAACTGGCCATACCTGGCATCATGGCGATCCCACACTATTGGCTGCAATTCGCCTGGGTGGGGCACGTTTTGAAGGTGCAGGTATCAGCGGTACAAGTCCAATGCCTGCATTTGGGGAAATATTGACAACTGAAGAGGCAACGGCCGTACTCTCCTTTATCAAAAGCACCTGACCTGATGATATTCGCATTTTGCAACAAGAAGCTACTCTACGCGAACAGAAACTGGAAAACTAAATAGGATGAATAAATTGGAGTGAAATCGAAGCGCAGAAAAACACAAAAACAAGAACACAAAAAAGCTTTGGAGAGCAAAAAGAATCGTCAACGCCTGATGTGGGGGATCGGTATTTTGGGTGTTGTATTGATTTTAGTGGCGGCTGTGGCTTCTTTCCCATCGGTGCCGTCTTATGAAATTGATCCTACTGATGCGGCGGTTGTTGCTCTGGGTCAGCAAGTGTATGCGACAAATTGTGCAAGCTGTCATGGTGAAAATCTGGAAGGGGAAGAAAATTGGCGCGAGTCGGATCCCAATGGATTGATTAAAGCGCCGCCCCATGATGAGACCGGCCACACCTGGCATCACAGCAATGAATATTTGATTGAAGCAACTAACAAGGGCGCCACGCGTTTGGCAGGTGCAAATGTGGGCATCAGCCCAATGCCTGCCTATGAAAATATTCTCAGTCGTGATGAGGTTGCGGCTGTGCTGGCGTATATTCAGAGCAGTTGGCCGCAAGATATTCGTGTAGCCCAGGCGAGTCGTTAATTGAATGCACTCAAGTTGTTTACGGCCGTTTTCCTGCTTATTGTTGTGACTGCCTGTGCGGCAACGCAGACAGACAATACAACACCTGCAGCCGATGGAATACGGGGTCCGGCTCTGCTTGTCTTTTACACCGACAACTGACTGCCTTGACAAGAATTTGCGCCTATCGTGGATGGGCTGGCGGAAGAATTTGAAGGTCGGGTGACGGTCATGCAGCTAGATGCCAATGTCCCCGCCAATGAACGTTTGCAACAAACCTATGGCGTGCGTGGTCATCCCTCGGCTGTCATTTTGGACAGCGAGGGGCAGGTAACCCAACGTTACTTTGGTGTAGAAACGGCCGTTGCCCTACGCAGCGCATTAAACGATGTTTTACCATAAAAAAGGAGCACCCATGCCAAAAAAAATAACCCTTTCCCTGCCATTA
This sequence comes from uncultured Ardenticatenaceae bacterium, assembly GCA_964350725.1. Classification (GTDB taxonomy): domain Bacteria; phylum Chloroflexota; class Anaerolineae; order Promineifilales; family Promineifilaceae; genus JAACFF01. Next base: position 3,799 of record CAYGMR010000381.1, read on the forward strand.
TTGCTTTTATTGATCCTGGCTGCCTGTGGGCCATCTCTCCCCGCAGCCATGCAGGCCACGGTAACCCCCGCAGCGGTTATTGAGGGACCCGGCCAAGAAAATGCCCCTCAAGCTGTTACGGCCGTTGAAAACGAGCTGAGCGGAATACTGCCAGGCAACACCCAACCGCGCACGCTTACAGCACTAGGCGATCCCAATGCACCTGTCGTCATGGTTGAATATTCCGATTTTCATTGTCCCTTTTGTCGCCGTTATACCGAGGAAACCATGCCCTTGTTGAAAGCCAATTACATTGATACGGGGCGGGTTTATTATGTGTTCAAAGATTTCCCTATCGCCTCTCTACATCCACTCGCTTATCGCCTGCATGAAGCTGCACTTTGTGTCGGCAATGTGAGCGGGACAGAGGCGTATTGGCAAGTTCACGATTTGTTTTTTGAAAAGGTGGAGGCTTTCCAGGTGAACAGCATTGCAGAAATGGACACGGCCGTTCTCTCTCAAGTTGACCTGTTAGGCCTACCGGTGGCTGAGATTCAGGATTGTTTGGTAGACGGCCGTTACGCCGCCGAAGTGCAGGAATATATCAGCGAAGGTCAATCACTGGGAGTCAGCGGCACACCCTCCTTCTTTATCAATGGCAATTCCTTTGTGGGCGCACGTCCGTACAGCGATTTTCAGACTCTCATTGAACAGGCCGAAAAAGGTGAAATTGTCGCCGCTGCGCCACCTGTCGCGGATGTCCCGGCTCCTGCGCCAACCCCGGCTACCATTCCTGTTCGTGAATTATCTGCGCTTGGTGATCCCGATGCGCCTGTGACGATCATTGAATATTCAGACTATAATTGTCCCTTCTGCCAGCGGCACGTTTTGGAAACCATGCCACAAATCAAAGCTAATTATATTGACAGCGGCGACGTGTATTATGTGTTCAAAGATTTCCCCATCGCAAACTTGCACCCATTAGCCTATCGCCTGCATGAAGCTGCGCTGTGTGTGGGCCAAATGGGCGCTGCAGACGCTTATTGGCAGGCACATGATCTGTTTTTTGAAAATGCCACTACCTTCCAGCTAGATTCTCTGGAAGCGCTCGACGCTGTGATTCTGGCCGAATTTGAAACGGCCGGACTGCCTGATGTGGCTGAATGTTTGGCGAGTAATGTCAATGCCGAACTGGTTCAGGCTGGTATCGAGGAAGGGCGCACATTAGGGGTCAATGGCACACCGGCGTTCTTCGTCAACGGCTACCCGGTGACCGGCGCACAGCCCTATGCATTATTTGAATATGTGATTGATTTGGCCAAAAATGATGGCCTTAAAGCCGCGTTCGAACAAACCGGGCCCAATGATGGCAAAGCCCAAGCCACAACTCAGGCACAACAGCCTGTTACTGTTCCATTGAGTGACGAGCCATCCAAAGGCGCACTCGATGCACCCATCACCATCGTTGAATTTTCCGACTATGAATGTCCATACTGTTTGCGCTATTTCCAACAAACGCTGCCGCTCATTCAGCAATATATCGACAGCGGGCAGGTCCGCTATATATTTAAGGATTTCCCCCTTAACAGCATCCATCCGCATGCCCAAAAAGCACATGAGGCTGCCCGCTGTGCACGCGAGTTAGGGGGTGATGATGCTTACTGGATGATGCATGATTTGCTTTTTACCAACCAACAGACATGGGCTGGCCAACCACTGCCGCAGCATGAACAGGTGCTCAAGGATTTGGCTTCCACAGCTGGTTTGCCACAAGCGGAATTTGACAGTTGTTTGGACAGCGGTCGTTATTACGATGCTGTTAATGCGGAGGTAAATGAAGGTGTGCAATTGGGAATACGCGGCACGCCTTCGTTTTTTATCAATGGTCAGCCATTGGTGGGCGCACAGCCATTTTCTGTTTTTCAACAAGCGATTGAAGGGTTGCTTTTAGAAAGCGAGTAAAATCAGGAAATAAGATTTGGAAGATGCCACAGGCATGGATTTATACATACCTGTGGCATTTGGTTACTGCTGAGGATTGCCAGGAAAATACAAGTTAGGCGGCAGGGCGTGGTTCAGAGTCTACATAATTTGCTTTACAATTGGAGACTACAGCGAATTTACTCGA
>CAYGMR010000382.1:0-3267 GCA_964350725.1 uncultured Ardenticatenaceae bacterium
TCTGTGCAAATCCGTGTCAATCTGTGGCTGGATTCCTTTCCCACACACGCAGCCCGAAGCGGCTCAATGTTGTGGGAATCTGTTTATATAGCGGGTTTTCCGCTTCGATTTCACGGATTAGCGCCCGTTTATCATGTGAGAAGTCGCCACATAAAAGCGTTAACGACCCACCTTCGCCTCCCGCTCCGTTTACCTTCCAGCCTAAAGCCCCGTGTGTTTTCGCGATTTCAATTACACGTTCAGCATCGGCACTCACCAAGGCTGGATGCAGTTGGCGCTGCGCTTCTGTGTTTTGCTGCATGGTTGTGCCTAAGGCGGCAAAATCACCGCAAACTAATGCGTTGCGGCTGGGAACGGCCGTTTTCCTCAAAGCGTTCAATTGCCATGCCATTGGCCCCGCATCCTCCAGTTCATGAATCACCTGTTCATGTACCTGAGAAGAAACATGGGAGGTGCCCAAATAGATCAACAGCAAGCGCCGCTCCAATTCCCACCAAATCGTCTTGGGCAAATGAATCGACGACACAGAAGCGTGTGGATATTGAAACATGTCGATGAAATTGATGCCGCCATAAGCCGCACATAACTGGTCTTGGATACCACATTGCTGCTTGAGCATATCTGTTTCAATCGATTGTGCCAGATAAGCAATTTCATGTGCAGCCAGCCGTCCCGGCGTCAAACAATCTAACGCGCCCAGCAAAGCCACGCTCACCGCTGCTGATGTACCTGTTGAAGCGCCCACTGGGGCATTTGAGTGTAAATGCACCTGAATCGCCACATCATCTGGCACGCCCATACGTACAATGGCGGCCTCTAACAGCGGGTGCTGATCCCACGCATCATTATTAAACTGCGGTGCGTAACGCTCGCCATAATTTTCAGCATGGATGATGATACGTTCTTCTTTGGCATGACGCGGGAAAACCTCAAGCTGTACCTCTGCAACCGGGTTCACCGCAATGTTGAAGATTTGGCCATATTCAGCAAACCAGGTGTCAGTCCAGCCGCCGTTGTCACAGACACGAATCGGGGCCGTGCTGTTGATAATACGCAACGGCCGTTTTCTGGTTGAGCTTGCTTCTTTTTGTACGCCATCTTGTTTGTTTTGTTGTGTCATACCCAAATCTCCTCTGCCATGTTGTCTTAATTGCTACAATGAATGCGCCCAAAGTATACTGGAATCTTGCTTTTGCGGGAATTCCAGCATTGCCAGTGTGTATATAAAATTAGCATTATAAAAATTTGTAACTGTACAGGTTAGTCGAGTAGATTTGTCAAATTTTGTATCAAGTTTGCATCGCTACCAGACCAAATTTGACAAATCTTATGTGTACCCCTGAATAGTTACAAAAATTCTTTTTTAATGACACACTGCATCATGCTTTATTGCACACAAAATACATGACGGATGTCACTCATCCCCCATACCATGCTGATTTACAATACCCTCACATAAGAAATTTTTTTGCGGATTGGGATTGTGAAAAATTTCCCAATACACAAAAGAGATGTTTTTCAAAGAGTCTGCACAACTCGTAAACTCACTATCAAAACAAGAAAGCGCAATGACTGGGGCCTCATTCCTTTAGTTCATTGCGTCTTCGTTTTGTTTGCAGAGTCAATATTCACAGAATCGGCAGCAAAACATTTTCGCGGCCTTCGCAGATTCTTATAGAAGACAATATGTGTGGCACACGCCACCATGAACGAAACCGTAGCGCGATTTTCCAAATCGCGTATCGATTTATCAAATCGATTTACGAAGGAAACATCATGTGTGGCACACACCACCATGAATGAAAACTGTAGCGCGATTTTCCAAATCGCGTATCGAAACGAAATTTCGATTTACGAAGGAGAAATGGAATGGCTGGATTAGACAAAGAAACACGGGAGATGGTTCTCGACACCCTCAAGAAATATGCCGAGCGTAAGCTCACCCCCGATTATCTTCTCGAATTAGATCACAACGATGAATTCCCCCACAAAGTGTTAGAAGAATTATACGACCCGATGCAATTAGGTCTGCATCTCATCTTCATCCCCGAAGAATATGATGGTCTTGGCGGCGGTGCTTATGATATTTATCGCACATCCGAATTGATGGCCTCCATCGACTTGGGTATTGCGACTGGTGTGTTGGCGACATTCTTGGGGTCTGATCCGATCCGTGTGGGTGCTACTCCTGAGCAAAAAGCAAAATGGATGTGCATGATCGCCGAAGAAGCGCTGCTGATGGCTTATGGCGCAACCGAGCCACAGGCTGGCAGTGACTTGGCATCCATGCAAACCAAAGCTGTGCCGGTCGAAGAAGACGGCAAAGTGGTGGGTTACAAAATCAGCGGCCAAAAACAGTGGATCAGCAACGGTGCTGTGGCCGATTTATATACAATTCTAGCCTTAGCTCCTGGTGGCCCTACCTGGTTTGTCATTGAAAAAGGGGTGGACGGCTTCTCCACCGGCAAGCCTGAAGACAAACATGGTATCCGTGCCAGCAACACAGCCGCCCTTTTCCTCGAAGATGTTTATGCGCCTGTTGAAAATCTCATTGGTGGTGTTGAAGGCCGGGGTTTGGCGCAGGCACAAGCCGTATTTGGTTACACACGTCTGATGGTCGGCACATTTGGCCTTGGCGCCGGTTGGGAAGCCCTTAGACGCGCCATTTCCTATTCACATGACCGCGTGCAAGGCGGCACAACCTTGGATAACAAACAAGGATATACCCACAAATTAATTGTCCCCAATGCCGTCCGGCTGGAAGCGTCACGTGCTTATATTGAGTGGGTGGCCGAACGCTTGGACAGTGGTGAACCTGGTCTGCAAACCGAGGGCGCAGTTGCCAAATATATGGCCACAGAAGCGGGGAACAAAGCGGCCGACGATGCCATTCAAGCATTGGGCGGTTATGGGTACACCAAAGAGTATATGGTCGAAAAGATCAAACGTGATGTGCGCATTACCACCATTTATGAAGGCACATCCGAAATTATGGAATGGACGATTGCCCGTGACCGTTGGCAGGAACATTTGAAATCCCGTGGCGCTTATTATACTGATTGGGCTGCGCGTTTAGACGCTGTGCAGCAGCAGTCGCCTGAGAATGGTGCCGGCTATGCTGCCATGGCGATGCGTGCTTTGGCTGTGATTTTGGAACGGTGTCGTGTGGATCGTCTGACACGCAACCAGCATGTGTTATTCCGTCTGGGTGAACTGATTGCTTATGCTGAAACCGCCGCTATTTTCTCCGAGCGTGTGCAAAGCCAT
>CAYGMR010000382.1:3277-5896 GCA_964350725.1 uncultured Ardenticatenaceae bacterium
ACCGATGGTTTGCAATGGGCAATTGGCGTAGGGCAAAGCGACCCCAACTTGGCCGATTCACTTAATTTGCCTGGTATTTATCAAGCCCAAAGTGGCCTGATCGATGACATGAATTTCGTGCGCGATCAACTAAACAAAGCGTTCTAATTATGCAGTTCTCTTGCTGCGAGCAGAGTGCTGATAGAGGTGTCTTATGCAATCATCAGAAAATAGAGCAATTGCCATTGTCGGGGTTGGTGCCATTTTACCAGATGCGCCCAACGCACCCGCGTTTTGGCAAAATATTTTAGACAAAAAGTACAGCATAACCGATGTGCCGCCAGAACGGTGGAGCATTGAGGATTATTATGACGCGGATCCAAAAGCGCCCGATAAAACGTATACTAAAATCGGCGGCTGGGTGCGCGATTTTGAGTTTGATTGGCGCAAATATCGTATGCCACCCAAGGTTGCTGCGGCAATGGATGAAGGACAGCAGTGGGCGGTTACAATTGCGTCAGAAGCGTTGGCAGATTATGGGTATCCAGAACGGCCGTTAAACACAGAAAATACGGCCGTTATTCTCGGAACCGCCATGGGTGGCGAAAAACATTACATCACCACTATGCGTATCAACTTCCCCGAATACGCCAATCTGCTCAAAGATGTTGATGAATTTGACCAGTTACCCGTTGATGTACGCGACACCATACTCAGCAAATGGCATGAACGTATCAACGATGCATTGCCACCCATTACCGAAGATACCATGCCGGGCGAACTTCCAAATATCGTCTCTGGGCGGGTAGCCAATATGCTCAATATGCGCGGGCCAAACTTCATTACTGATGCTGCTTGCGCTTCAAGTTTTGCCGCCATCAACGCCGGTATCGAACTGCTCACCGAACATCAAGCTGATGCTGTTCTGGCCGGTGGTGTTGATCGCAACATGGGTGCGGCGGTTTTTGTCAAATTCTGTAAGATTGGCGCTTTGAGCGCCACTGGCAGCCGCCCCTTTGGCGATGGTGCCGATGGTTTTGTCATGGGCGAAGGCTCTGGTATGTTTTTGCTCAAACGTCTGGCAGATGCTGAACGCGCTGGTGACAAGATTTATGCCGTGATTCGTGGCGTAGGTGGTTCTAGCGATGGTAAAGGCAAAGGCATTACGGCTCCCAACCCGATTGGTCAACAGTTGGCCGTCCGGCGTGCCTGGGAAAATGCTGGGCTTGACCCGGCCACGGCGACGATGGTTGAAGCACATGGCACCAGCACACGTGTTGGTGATGTGGTTGAAATCGAAAGTTTGGCCAAGATTTTTGGTGGTGCACCTAAAGGCAGCATCGGTCTTGGTTCAGCCAAGAGTAATATTGGCCATTTGAAAGCAGGTGCAGGGGCTGCAGGTTTGTTGAAAGCAACCATGGCTTTGTATCAGAAGATTTTGCCACCTACCTTAAACGCAGAAAACCCCAATCCCAACGCCAATTTAGATAAGACGCCTTTTTACCTGCTCAATGAAGCGCGTGAATGGCCAAAGACAAACGGCACACCGCGCCGTTGTGGTGTGAGTGCCTATGGTTTTGGCGGTACCAATTTTCATGTGGTTTTGGAAGAGTATGTGCCGGGGTTATTGACAGGGAAGCAAGAAAAGAAAACGGCCGTTGCCGCAGCACCCCAATCCCAAAATGGCAGCTCCATCATCGTACAAACACATAAACCCGCCCCCGTGCGTGGCATTCTTGCTATTGGGGCTAAATCACCCAGCGATCTCAAAGACAAACTGGATCGTCGCACAGATCGGGCTGAAGCCGGTTGGACACCACCCATGGCTTTGCTGCCCAAGAAGATCGATATTTTAGCCAACGAACGCTTGATCATCGACTTTGGCGATCATGATGAGTTGCTAGACCGTTTGCACAAAGCCCAAAAAGTGAAGAGTTTCGATAATTCACAAGCATGGAAAGCGATTGAAGCCCAGGGCATTTTCCGTGGCAGTGGCAAACCTAAAGGCAAAATTGCCTTCCTTTTCCCTGGACAGGGCAGCCAATATGTCAACATGGGGCGCGAACTTGAAGATTTGTCGCCTGTTGTTGCCGAAGTGTTCACCGAAGCGGATGCAGTCATGCAACCGATCCTGGGCAAACCACTCAGCGATTACCTCTTTGTGGACCCCGAAGATAAAAGTGCCATGATGCAAGCAAATTTCGATCTGATGCAGACCGAAATTACGCAGCCCGCCATGCTCACCCTTGATATCGCCATGCTCAAGATGTTGAACGAGTACGGCTTCAAACCGGATATGGTTATGGGGCATTCACTGGGTGAATATGCGGCACTGATTGCCGCTGGCATCATGCCGTTTGCGCATGCACTGGAAGCCGCCGCAGCGCGTGGCAATGAAATGAAAGCGGTCGATGTCCCTGATAAGGGTAAGATGGCTGCGATTTTAGCACCTTTTGATGCGGTTATGGAGACGCTAGGGCGTGTTGATGGCTATGTTGTGCCAGCCAATATCAACAGCGCTAGCCAAAGCGTGATCGGTGGCAGCAGCCGGGCGGTTGATGATGCTTGTGCTTTGTTTGAAGAACAAGGTTATCGTGCCATTCCGATCCCCGTTAGCCACGCTTTCCATACCGAGATTGT
>CAYGMR010000383.1:0-5892 GCA_964350725.1 uncultured Ardenticatenaceae bacterium
CGGCTTGTAAATTCGTTTCTGCTTGACTACGCTGCTGGCGATAGCGTGCGGATTGGGTGTGACTAACGCGGTTTAAGTTGTAAACCGCCGTTGCCATTGCGGGATCAAGTGAGCGTAACTGCGCCACAATTTGACGACGACGCTGGATATTGCGCCCCGCCAAATGTTTTAACCAGGCGGGTATCAACACCAGAATCGCAAAAATGAAAACGATAGTGACAACCAAAACGCCTATGAAAGATGTTTGCATGAATCGGCCTTAGGTAATTCACAAAAAGTAATTTGACTCAAACCAATCACGATTTTGTGAATTCCTCAAGGAAACCGCGATTTGATGAATAATCTAGTTCAAAGGAATTATCGCGGTTTACCTATGCAATACGAACCCAACAAGTGTGACAACTTCAAAAAGATTATGTCTATTTGAATTATAGTCAGCTAGCCAGATATGGCAAACATGTAACAGGTATATCTCATCCAATACCAGTCCGCGCAGGCGGTCTTTGTAACTGTAGCCGTGAATTTATTCGCCAGGCTCGCCGGATTCATTTTCCCCGCAGCACTTCATCATAAACCAGCGCCGTTTCTGTTGCTGTTGTCTGCCACGAAAAACGTTTCGCCTGTTCCAACCCCTTTTTTACCAGTTCGGCACGTAAATTATCTTGCATCACAGTTGCGATGATCGCTCCGGCCATTTCGCGAGCAGCGCCTGCATCCACAGCAAACGCCGCATCTCCCACGACTTCAGGTAATGATGTGCTATCCGTGGTGACAACTGGCGTGCCACAGGCCATCGCTTCTAAAGGGGGTAAGCCAAATCCTTCCATGCGGCTAGGAAAGACAAACGTTTCGGCATTACGATACAACACTGGCTTATCTTCCTCATCTACGAATCCGATCCAACGCACGAACTTCTCCAACCCCATGCGTTGGATGTAATCAGCATAATCAGGATAATGCTCATTGGTGGTGGTTGGTTTTGTACCGGCCAGTATGAGTGGATAATCTTCACCCAAAGCGCGGGCAACATACGTATAGGCGTGTAACAAGGTTGAAATGTTCTTATGGATTTCGTAACCACCCAGATAAAGGATATAAAAATCAGGCAAATCATACTTGCGCAGCACAGCCAGATCGACCAGTGAGTTTTCATCTGGGATAAAGCGTGCATCTGCCGCCAGATAGATCGCCGTTATATCCTGCTCGCGCAGACCCAGATAGTCTACAATGTCGAGCTTGCTGGCAAAAGAGTCGGTGATGATATGATCCGCGCCGCGTGCTGAGGCACTGACCAAACTGTTATACAAACGTGCTTGCAGGCTGCGTCGATATGCAGGCACAAGCATTGTCGTTAAATCATGTACCGTCACAACCAAGGGCAGCGGGGAACGCAGCGGGCCGCCCCAATAGGGCACATGTGCAATATCCGCTTCTAAATCCTGGCAAGCACGCGGGAAGTCACGCTGTTCAAATAGTACCTTGCCCACATTGCCCGCGCGCAGCGCCACCGTTTTGACAGTTACACTCGGCGGTACATCTTGCGGTTCTGGTTCTCCTGCCAATTGTGGAAACACCAGCGTGATTTCAACATCTGAAACATAACGGTTGAGATGGTAAACAAGCTGGCGCGTATATTGGCCGCTGCCGCTGTTCGGTTTATTCCAAAAATAGGCGTTCATAACAATATGCATTGAGCTTGAGTCTATTCAAAACCCCTGGATTTGCAATAGATACAAATTAGCAATTGCTTTGAAATCGGCCCAAAAGGTCGCTGTATCCCCTTGGGATCTCTACAATCATGGTCATGCTTGCGCGAACATCAGTCTGGCGCTACTTCGATTTTTGGTTGTTAGCGGCCGTACTGCTTCTCACCGCCTATGGCGTCCTCATGATACGTAGTGCTGTAACGGGTGCTCCCGCTCTAGCAGGCCACCCCAATCAGCAAATCATTTGGTCTGCAGCCGGAATTGTGATCCTTTTTATCTTTGCCGCCATTGATTACCGCTATCTGACCGCTTCTCATTGGTATATTTATGCGGGTCTGGTTGCATTGCTTGTTTTTGTGGTTGTAGCTGGCCAGATCAATAACGAAGCACGTCGCTGGATTCAAGTAACATCTACTTTCCAGCTACAGCCATCGGAATTCGGCCGTATTTTTCTCACTGTTACCTTTGCCCAATTTTTGTCACTGCGCCGTCATTTGATCCATCGTTTTTCCAATACCTTGATCACCCTTGTTTATATAGGTTTGCCAGTAGGATTGATTTTTATCCAACCTGATCTGGGTATGTCGATTCTGTTTATGGTCATGTGGTTTGTAATGATCTGGTTGGCGGGACTGCCATTGTCCCATTTTGCGGTATTGGCAGCGGCTGGTATTTTGGCAGTTGCCATGGTGTTTCCTTTCCTGGCAGATTACCAAAAAGAACGTGTGACAACGTTTGTTGATCCATCTGCAGCCAGTGAAGATGACATTTTTAATATTGAACAGGCAGAAATCAGTGTTGGTTCGGGTGGTTTATGGGGTAAGGGGTATTTACAAGGGACACAAAGTCAATTAGGTTTTTTGCGTGTACAGCATACTGACTTCATCTTTTCCATGATCACCGAAGAAATGGGCATGATTTTTGGCTCTGTCGTCGTGGTCGGCTTATTGGCGTTTATCTTGCTGCGCATTTTGCGTGCGGCTTCTTTGGCGCAAGATTTCGCTGGCAAGTTGATCTGTACAGGCATCGCCGCCATCCTCTTTTTCCAGACAATGGTCAGCATCGGTATGAATGTGCGTGTCCTGCCGGTAACGGGTCTTACGCTGCCTTTTGTCAGTTATGGCGGCAGTTCGTTAATTACCCTTTTCTTGGCAATAGGCATTGTGCAATCCGTCCTGATGCGCCAACGTAAACAGGAATTTGGCTAAACAAGATTGCCCCTTCCCCTGATTTTTGTATACTCACCGCAAGATACAAACAAAGTTGTTTAAAGAAAGATAGTCTCACGGAGTTGTACGGAGTAGACGCGGAGATTTTAGAGAGGTTTTGGAGATTTTAGTTTACAAGCTATCTGGTTTCTCATTTTGCTTAGCAATTGAAAAACACGCTCCTTTTTCTCCGTGTATCTCCAAATATTCTCCGTGACCCTCCGTGTTCCTTTTTTAGATGACTAGAAGCAAGAGGTTTCTATGACAGTTCGAGTTCGATTTGCCCCCAGTCCAACGGGATATTTACATATTGGCGGTGCGCGTACCGCTTTGTTTAATTGGATGTTTGCACGCAAACATGGTGGCAAGTTCATTTTGCGCATCGAAGATACAGACCGTAAACGGTTTGTGGAAGGTGCTACAGAAGCGTTGATGGATGATTTGCGCTGGTTGGGTTTGAATTGGGATGAAGGCCCCGATATCGGCGGTCCGTTTGGTCCCTATGTGCAAAGCGAACGCTCTGACCTCTATCAAGAGTGGGCTGATTGGTTGGTGGAGCAGGGTCATGCGTATCGGTGTTACTGTACAGCAGATGACCTCAAAGAGATGCGCGAAAAGCAAAGAGCTGATAAACAACAGATCGGCTACGACCGTCGCTGCCGTCATTTGAGCGCAGAGCAAAGAGCCGCCAAAGAAGCGCAGGGCTTGAGTCATGTGATTCGTTTTAGTATGCCGCTCGATGGCGCGACCGTGATCCCCGATAAGATTCGCGGTGACATCACCATCAACAACAGCCAGGTACAAGATGCTGTATTGCTGAAATCGGACGGGCTGCCCACTTATCATCTGGCGAATGTGGTTGATGATCATTTTATGCAGATCACCCACATTTTGCGTGCGGATGAATGGCTGAGTACCGCGCCGCTGCATCTCAATTTGTATGCGGCCTTCGGTTGGGAACATCCTGTTTATGCGCATTTGCCAGTGGTACTGAATCCAAGTGGTAAGGGCAAACTGAGCAAACGTACGCAAGCGTTTGACGATGCAGGGCAACAAGTTTTTGTGAAGACCGAAGAGTTTCGTGCGGGTGGCTTTTTGTCAGAGGCGCTGCTCAATTTCCTGGCGAATGTGGGCTGGTCGTTTGGTGATGATGTCGAACAGTTTACGATGGAAGAGGCGTATCCGCGCTTTGAATTAGAGGATGTCAACCCGGCACCGGCGCGTTTGCCCTACGACAAGTTGGATTGGTTGAATGGGCAATATATTCAGCAAATGGAGCCATTGGCGTTGGCGCAGGCTGTGAAGCCGTTTTTGGATGAGGCTGGCTATGAGGTGAATCCAGAGGCGCTGCTGCTGGTGATCCCGGCGATGCGCGTGCGTATGAAGCGGCTGCCGGATGCGATCCCGTTTTTGCAATTTTTGTTTGAGGATGAGGCATTGGATATGGATGTTGCCGCGCTCACGCACAAACAAATGCCTTTTGCCAATGCTAAATCTGGCTACCAACAAGCACGCGATTTTGTGGCTACGACGCCGGTTTATGATTTGGACAGTATCAGTGCCGCCATGCTTGAGATTGGTGCCAGCGTGACCTTAAATGGCAAAGCGGGGCCGTTTTTGGGCATGATGCGTTTGGCGATTACCGGCCAAAAGGTGTCGCCACCTTTGTTTGAATCGATGTTGGCGTTGGGGCGCGAACGTACCTTGGCACGGTTAGATGCGGTGCTGGCTGTGTTTGACGCTGCACCTGCCGCACAATAATTCCCCAAACATTTGTATCCCCACAAAATAATGTAGGGCTAGACAGGTGGGATAGGCGATTTGCAATGCAAGAATTTGTTTTTTGTCACCGGTTGCGTTTGAAATCGTTTTGATTGGCCGATGTGCGGGCGAAACGATTGGGAGACGAGGCCGTGTGCGTGGCGAGCGTATTTCCCAATCGTTTAGCCCCTACCGGATGTGTTGGTTGAAAATGAATTTGTGATTGTGTCAAAATCCCCTTTGAATTCCTCTTAAACAATAATAGAATAAGCGGCAATATTCTTTTCAATTCGAGGAGTAAATGTTGTGTCGCAATCTAATGTGTTAGCCCAAATACATGCCCAAATTGACAAATCTTTTAACAAAGAAGATTTTCGCACGCTCTGTTTGAGGATGGGTGTGGATTATGACAATTTAGGTGGGGAAGGCAAGGCAAATAAGGTTCGTGAGTTGTTGCTTTTGTTGCAACGAGAAGCTTATTTAGCTGATCTGCTCCCAGAATTACAAAGTATGAAGCCATCTGTTAACTGGAGTGCGAGCTTTGCTGAGGTTATGCCCCAAACGATTGCCAATCGTCAGATTGTCAACCACCATATACCCTTTCACCAAAACAATCTGTTTACAGGACGCGAGGCGCGGTTAGCGCGGCTGCATGCTGATTTGAGCGCTGGGGGTGTGCATGTGTTGGCGGGGTTGGGCGGTGTGGGTAAAACGCAGGTGGTGTTGGAGTATTGTTACCGGCATTTGGATGATTATGATGTGATCCAATGGCTGCGGGCGGACGAGGCGACGACCTTGGGTGTGGAGATGGCGGCACTGGCGGGGCGCTTGGGCTTGGCCGCACCGGGTGTGGGCGACCAAAATGCGCTGCGCCAACTGGCCTTGAACTGGCTGCAGACGACAGACAAACGCTGGCTGCTGCTGTTTGATAACGCCGACAGCATCGAACCGGCGGCACTACGGCCGTTTCTGCCCAAAATGGGCAATGGTGCCAGCTTGATCACCTCGCGCAATCCCAATTGGCAGCGGTTGGGGCAGGTGCAGCGGCTGGATGGATTTACGGCAGAGGAAGCGGTGGCTTTTTTGCTGGGGACGGAAAATGTGGCTGGGCATGAAGCTGAAGCGGCAGCCCAGTTGGCGGCAGCGTTGGGCTTTTTGCCGCTGGCGTTGGAACATGCGCGTGCTTTTATGGCGGCGACTGGCAGTTCGTTGGGCGC
>CAYGMR010000384.1:0-5876 GCA_964350725.1 uncultured Ardenticatenaceae bacterium
GCGCACGCAACCAGGTTGGCCCCAGTTCTGCTGCGTCGAGATAACTGTCCCAACGACCAAAATATTGACGTTGAATCAAATCGAATTGGTGTGCATAGTCTTGTGTATTGGCAACGGCCGTTATTTGCCGCACTTGCTTTTCGGTGTCAGCGTTTAATGCGCTCGACACAGATCGAGACAAGACACCCGCAAGGTGAAATGTCACGAAAAAAGTCGCTCCAGATGGCTGCTCCAAGCTATGCGTAACCTTCCAAATAATCTTTGACAGTGCTGACAAATGCATCGGCCGTGGCACCATCTAAAATGCGATGGTCGAAGGTAAAACTGGCATAGGCCAACGGCCGTATCGCGATCGCATCATGAATCACCTTCACGCGTTTCTCGATTTTGCCAATACCCAAAATGCCACATTGTGGTTGGTTGATGATCGGTGTAGCAAACAAACTGCCGGTTGTGCCATGATTGGTCAGCGAGAATGTGCCATCCTTGAAATCGGCATGGGTAAGTTGTTTGTTGCGTGCACGTTCCGTTAAGTCATTGATCGCACGCGCTAATCCCAGCAGATTCATGCCATCAGCCCCTTTGATAACCGGCACAACCAAACCATCAGCCACAGCCGCAGCCATGCCCACATTGATGTCACGTTTGAGTAATACACCTTCATCTGTCCAGGTGCTGTTAACCATAGGATGTTGTTTGAGTGCGGCTACAATCGCAGCAACGATATACACGGTATACGTCAGTTTGGCACCATCGCGTTGAAAATCTGCTTTATGCGCAGCACGATGCGCGGCAACGGCCGTAAAGTCAAATTCAAATACAGTTGTCACATGCGGACTGGTCTGTTTGCTATGCACCATGTGGGTGGCAATCGCACGACGCATCGCGTTTAGAGGCACAAGCTCATCGCCTGCTGTGCGGGTGGGGGTCGCCGGTGGCAAGGTTGGAGATGGCAAGGCTGCCGGTGGCGGAGATATAGGTTGTAGTTCAGGCTGGGGTTCGGTTTCAGGAAGCGGCTGGCTTTCGCGCTGTTCAATGTAAGCCATAACATCGTTTTTGGTGATACGGCCGTCTCTGCCACTACCCTTTACAACATTCAAATTAACATCATGTTCAGCCGCAATGCGCCCCACAACCGGGCTAATACGGCCCGTATAACGCCGCACAATCGTTTCCGTTGGTGTGGCACCATTCGATGACCGCGACACACTTACATCCTCATCCGGCTGACCAACCAAAGCCAAAACCGTTTCAACCGGGATCGTACTACCCACCTCAACACAGGTTTGCAACACAGTTCCAGCCACCTCAGTGACCACTTCGGTCGTAACTTTATCTGTTTCTATTTCGGCGATAGGCGCAAATTGGTCAACGTGATCCCCCACAGCCACCAACCAGCGCGACAACGTGCCTTCAATCACACCTTCACCCATTTCTGGCAATACTATTTCTGTTGCCATGCAAAACTCCTAAAAATCTAACCACAAAGGTATCTATACAGGTAAAGACAGGAACACGGAGAGCCACGGAGAACAAATGGAGTTTCACGAAGAAAAGGAGGAAAGGAGGAAAAACTCCTAAATCTCTCCGTGAAGCTCCATACTTGCTCCGTGAACCTCCGTGTAACTGTTGTTACCTGTATAGTTACTCAAAATCTACTTACAAAACATTGGATAAGCTGCCGGATCGACTTCATTCATAAGATCGTAGACAGCATCAAAAATAGCCTCAACATTGGGCTTAGAAAAATAACCGCCATCGGTACCATATGCAGGGCGATGCTGCTGAGCAGTCAAGGTACGCGGCTCAGAATCTAACCAATGATAGCCACCTTGCTTCTCTATGACTTGCTGCAGCATGAAAGCAGTCGCGCCTCCAGGCACATCTTCATCTAAGAAAATAATGCGGCTGGTTTTTTTGAGCGATTCTAAAATACGGGCATCACGATCAAATGGCAGCAAAGTCTGCACATCAATCACCTCCACATCAATACCCACTTCTTGCAGCATATCAGCGGCGGTTAGCGCAAGGCGACAACTCGGCCCATACGTAACAATCGTCACATCTTCACCCATCCGCAATATTTCTGGCACACCCAAAGGCACTGTTATCTCGCTCAGATTATCCGGCAGACGCTCCTTCAACCGATACCCATTCAAAACCTCGACCACTAAGCCAGGGTCATCGCCGCGCAGCAGCGTATTGTAAAATCCCGCCGCACGCAGCATATCACGCGGCACACACACATGCACCCCGCGCACCAAATTGATGATGCCCGCCATCGGTGAGCCTGAATGCCAAACACCTTCCAGGCGATGACCACGTGTGCTAATAATGACCGGCGCATTTTGACCACCGCGTGTGCGCCAGTGCAACGTCGCCAAATCATCCGATATGGTTTGCAATGCATACAAAATATAGTCTAGGTATTGGATTTCTGCGATGGGTCGTAAACCGCGTACGGCTAAACCAATCGCTTGTCCCAAAATAGTGGCTTCACGAATGCCGGTATCAAAAACGCGCAATGACCCATATTTTTCTTGCATGCCCGCAAAGGTTTGATTGACGCCCCCCAACTTGCCAACATCCTCACCAAACGCCACAACACGCTTATCGCGTGCCAATATTGCATCAAATGCTTGATTCAGCAGTTGAAAGCCACTAATCGTGGGGGAATTTGAACTATATATTGGTTTTATTTCCTCCACATTTAATGCCGAACGGTTTGATTCGCTGAACAAATGGGAACCATAATCTTCACGCGCTTGCGCGATCTGTCGATTTTTCCAGGCAACGAGTTCATCACGTGCCACTGATGGCTCATCCTTAACAGCAATTAGAGCTTGTTGCACAGCCGCCATCACGTCGCGCCGGTATGGTTTTGTAAGCCGCATCAAATCGTGATGGATTTTCATTATTTTTTTCTGGTTTACAGAATTTTCAGCTATCTTTTGCACAATATCGGCCGCTTCTTGGCGAATATGGAAAATTGGCAATGAAAATGCTTTCCACGCTTTAACCCGGAAGTTTTCGATCAGCTTTTTGGCATTACGCTCAAATTGGTCCAGTTCGCCCGGCGGCGCGATACGCTGCTCGATTATCCATTGGCGGAACTGGCGGATACAATCATACTCTGCTTCCCAAGCCAGGCGCTCAACCGATTTATACCGTTCGTGACTACCGGATGTTGAATGGCCTTGCGGCTGTGTCATTTCAATCACATGCACAATAGCCGGGATATGATCACGTCTGGCAATCTCGGCCGCTTTGGCATATGTCTCGACCAGTTCAAGATAATTCCAACCATGCACAGTGTAAATATCGAAACCAACGTCTGTACCGGGATCGCGCTGAAAGCCTCGCAGCAATTCAGACAAATTCTCTTTGGTAATCTGGTCTTTGTTGTGTACTGAGATGCCGTATTCATCATCCCAAATTGACATGACAACCGGCGCTTTGAGCACACCAATCGCGTTGATCGCTTCCCAAAACAAACCTTCAGCACAGGAAGCGTTGCCAATCGTGCCGAATACGACTTCATCTCCGTTTCTTGAGAAACGGGTCATTTGCTGTAAAACTTCTGAATCACGATAGAGGCAGGAAGCATGGCCTAACCCAACCAAACGCGGCATTTGTGAGGCAGTGGGTGCCATGTCGGAAGAGGTATTGATGCGTGTGGTAAGATCGTTCCAGGAACCATCGGCGTTAATGCTGCGTGTGGCATAATGGGCGTTCATTTGGCGACCGGCGTTGTGGGGATCGGCGGCTATACTGGCATGGGCATATAACTGGGCAAAAAATTGTTGGATATTGGAAATGCCAAGCGCAAACATGAGGGTCTGATCGCGGTAGTAACCCGCACGCCAATCACCTTTGCGCATCGCTTTGGCAAGAGCAATTTGGGCGAGTTCCTTGCCATCGCCAAAGATGCCAAATTTGGCTTTGCCACTAAGCACTTCGCGGCGACCAACGAGACTGGCCTCCCGACTTTGAACTGCCAGGCTGTAATCATGCAAGATTTCAGCGGCATCCAAAATAACATGTTGTGATTGAAACAGTTGGTTTTTTGGCTTGTGTTGTTTTTTACTTGTATCAAGCATTATTCCACCCTAAGTTGTGGTACCTGACACAGAAATCGTAAGGATTTGGCTTGCAGCAAAGATACTAAAAAAAACGGCCAGGTACCTGAATAAGTTACTTTTCAGCAAATTGTTCGAGTTCAATATGTTTTGCCCAAAATGAGCAATCATTCATTAAATATTGGATTACCTGGCGGTAGTTACCATGGGGTAAGGTATGGAAAAAGGTAAAAATCTCCTTGCGCGATATTTTTCTTGTGGGAAATAGTAAAATAGTTCAGTTTTGATACCTCCAAAATTAATGGGATTCAGTGGTTGACTTGTATGATAGCATTAAACCTGGACTTTGTGCAATGGGCGGCAAGTTTGCTTACAAAGTTCTTTAGCTGCCAAGCGGCGTCACTTTGAAATTGTCGAAATCCAGGCTGACACCACCTGCTCCTAATGTTTGTCCAAATAATCCGATGTCGCCATTGGCATAGGTTTTATCTGTGACACGTCCGACTTCTTGATCATTAACGTAGAATATTAAATTGCCACTTTCAGCACGTACGCTGAGTTTGTTGGTTGTGTTGAGTCCGGTGTTAACGGCCGTTGATTGAAACCAATGGTCGCGAATCAGCGGTGTGACTTCGGCCCCATCCTGATACGTGCCAATCCAGACAAAGCCATCACCGCTAATCTTGAATAGGTAAAAATCGCCTTTGTCAGCATCGGCCCGTAGTAACATGCCATAGCCATTATCAATTGGCCCTTCTGTTTGAGTCACTTCAACTTCGTACAAGCCATCGCTGAAATCTTCACCAGCAGCAGCCCAACGGCTGACATCATCCCCTTTGATGAGCAAGTTGTAAACACCATCAACGATCTCACCCGCTGTATAGGTATCGTCCCCCGTGCTCCATGTGCCGGCATCATCAAAGGTTTCGTGATAGGGATCGGCCGTACCGGAACCACAAGCGGTTAATATTAATAGCGAAAATAGACTCAGCACAAACCAAAAACGCGCAAATCGACGCATAGTAGCAAAACTCCTAACAGCATTATGAAATCTAGAAGTGACACAGCGCTTTCGGAGAAGACACGAAGATTTCACAGAGATTGGGGAGTTTACTCTTTTTCTCCTTTTCCTCTCCGTGTTGCTCCTTGCAACCTCCGTGCAACTCCGTGTTCCTGTTAATATTCCTCGAATTCAGTGAATTGTAGCCAGGGTAGACCAGATATGCACGCTCATTCACGCGAGGCTAATTGGGATAAAAATGTATCTTGGAAACCGGCCAAAGGGGGAACCCCAACGAGCAGGTCAACCCAAAAGAAGGCAAACTCAATAGGGTCATCCTCACCACTATGCTCTTCCCAATGATGCCATGTTTTGGGTGGCGTGCTAGTACAGACTAAATGGAAATAGGTGCGGTGTTGAATTTCGTCACGGCCGTATACACCCATATCATGTTCACCAACGCCTAACGTGCGCTTGATTTCCAGGTTAGTTAACCCGGTCTCTTCAGTGGCTTCACGCAGCACGGCCGTTTCTACATCCTCACCAGCTTCAATTGTCCCCGCTGGCACTTGAATACCCGCCTCTGGAAATGCTGTATGTCGAAAAACAAGCAGTTGGTTGTTGTAGGTGATATAAGCGACGACCTTATAGGTCACTATTTTCATAAATGCTGTCTAAATACCATTCAACTTCCGCTTCCAACGCTTTTTCAAGGGGGGTTTGTGGGTTGTAGTTTAATATTCTGCGGGCTTTTGTGATGTCGGCGCAAGTCCGTAATTGATCGCCAGGACGTTTAG